>NZ_JADPKQ010000282.1:0-4279 GCF_023074015.1 Bradyrhizobium sp. 142 | reverse complement strand
AGGGACCCGGATGGCCCGTCGAGGCCTGTCCGTTAATGAGGTCGCACGCGCGCTGATATCCATGATGGTCCGGAGCAAAACAGCTCCAACTAGAGACCGGATACATTGATGCAAGACCGCTTACCACCAGATCGACGAACCTCTTGCAACGCACGGCCGGACCATACATCCGGGTCAATGGGCTTATCGCGGGGCGCCTCGAGGTTGGTAGAGGTACGCGTGGCCGGCAAGTGTTTTCTTCAGCCGACCTCTATAGCTTCGAATGCCGACCACAGAGCTTCAACTTCTTGCCCCTGTCGTGCTGCCGGGCGGAAGAGCCGTATCTCGATCGGGACCGAGGACTTGGCGTCCCCGGCCTCGACGAGCGAACCCGCCTCGATGTCGTCTTCCGCCAGCGTTCGAGGAAGCCAGGCGACACCGTCTCCGGACCTGACCATCGAGAGCAGCGTCGCGGCGAGATGCGACGTGAAAATCTTCTTCAAGTCCCGCTTCGCCAATTGACTCGCGACGATGCGGCCCAGCCCCGACTGCGGGCTGTAGGCCAGGTAGGGGACGGTCTCGTCGTTTTGCAGCGACCACCGCGGCTTTCGGTCGGCGTCAGCGGCGCTGAGGAGAACGAGCGTGTCGGTACCCACGACGATGCTCTTGAACTGCCTGGTGTCGAGCCGGCTGCCCATGCTGCGATGATAGTGGCACAACAGGAACGATACGTCGCCCCGGAGCATCATCCGCTCGCACGCCGACATGCTGTCCGAGATGAGATTGAGATTGCCCAAGGCGAGAATTTTCTCGCTGCTCCGGACCCACTTTGGAAAGAACGTGAACGACAATACGTGCGTTGCGGCGATCGACAGCGGCCCCGCGCCCCGTCCGGCCACTTCGAGGGTTTCGCGGCGCAACTGATGCAGCGCCCGGGTCAGAATTTCTGCCTGGGTATGGAAATGCTCGCCGGCGGGCGTGAGCGTCACGCTGTGTGTCGTACGCACGAATAGGGGCGCCCCCACCCACTCCTCCAATGCCCGGATCCGTCGGCTGAAGGCCGGCTGGGTGACGTGACGGGCTTCGGCCGCCTTGGAGAAGTTCAAGGTCTCGAAGAGAGCCAGGTAATCCTCGAACCAGATCAGATCCATCGGTGATGCCTAAATGGCATAACTAATCTCGGCAACAGCATTGGCGTTCTCTCCGGCCGAAGCATACGGATCGTCGCAAGCTACACAACGCCACAGCAGCAAGGAAGTCGTTCCGGAGACCGGAGTGGTCCTTCCCAAACAGCGACAGAGGCCACCAAGGCCCAGCATAGGCGTATGCCGTCAGGGAGAAAACATTGAAAATTCGGCACTCTTTCGGTTATTTGAGCGAGCTCTATGTTCAAGTCCTCCTTGCTATCGTGCTGGGCGGCCTGCTCGGTTATCTCTGGCCCCAGGTCGGAACCAACCTTCAGCCGCTCGCCGACGGCTTCATCAAACTGATCAAGATGCTGCTGTCGCCGATCATTTTCGGTACGGTCGTTGTCGGCATAGCCAAGATGAGCGACATCAAGGAGGTCGGCCGAATTGGCGTCAAGTCGCTGATCTACTTCGAGGTGGTCTCGACCTTGGCCCTTGTAATCGGCCTGGTGGTAGTCAACGTGATCAAGCCCGGTGCTGGCATGAACATCGACGCCAGCCACATCGATGCGGGTTCGATCTCGGCCTACGTGAAGGCCGCCGACGGCAACCACGGCTTCGTGCAGTTCCTGCTCGACATCATCCCGACGACGATCGTCGATGCCTTCGCCAAGGGAATGATGCTGCAGGTCATCCTGGTTTCGGTGCTGATCGGCATCGCCATGGTCCAACTCGGCGACTACGGCAAGCCGTTGGTGAACGTCATCGAGATCCTGCTGCACCGCCCTGTTCCGGGTCGTGGCCATGGTCATGCGCCTCGCCCCGTTGGGCGCTGGAGCCGGGGTCGCCTTCACGATCGGAAAGTACGGGATCGCGACGCTCTGGTCACTCGGCTACCTGATGCTCGGCGTCTACGTTACGACGATCCTCTTCGTCGTGGTGGTGCTCGGCGGCATCGCGACGTGGGCCGGTTTTCCGCTGCCGCAATTCTTCCGCTACTTCAAGGACGAGATCCTCATCGTCCTGGGCACCTGCTCGACGGAAGCGGTGATGCCGCAGATGCTGGTCAAGCTCGAGCGGCTCGGTTGCGACAAGACCGTCGTCGGCATGGTGCTGCCCACCGGCTACGCGTTCAATGCCGACGGAACGTCCATTTACCTTTCGATGGCCGCGATCTTCGTCGCTCAGGCGACGAACACGGATCTTTCTCTCGGCGACCAGATCGTCCTGCTGGGCGTGCTTCTTCTGACGTCGAAGGGATCTGCAGGCGTTGCCGGCGCTGGCTTCGTGACGCTCGCCGCAACCCTTTCGTCAATCCACACCGTTCCCGTGGCCGGCCTCGTTCTTTTGCTCGGCGTCGACCGCTTCATGAACGAAGCCCGCGCCGTGACCAATCTTATCGGCAACGGGATCGCGACGATCGCGATTGCCAAGTGGGACGGCGCCTTCGATCGGAAGCAGGCGATGGAAGCCGTGCGGCTACGCCACGACAAGCCCGCCACGGCCGAGACCGACGTTCTGGCGACCGATCCCTAACCGAAGACATCACCAGCCACAGAAGGAGAACGCCATGCGCATCGTAGACGTCGTCGAGACGACCAAGGCAATCTCGTCACCGATCCGGAATGCCTACATCGACTTTTCGAAGATGACTTCCAGCCTTGTCGCCATCGTGACCGACGTCGTCCGCGACGGGCGGCGGGTGGTCGGCTACGGCTTCAATTCGAACGGCCGCTACGGTCAGGGCGGGCTGATCCGGGAGCGCTTTCGCGACCGCATCCTCGAAGCCGAACCTGCGAGCTTGCTGAACGACGATGGAGCCAATCTCGATCCGCACCGCATCTGGACGAAGATGATGTCGAACGAGAAGCCCGGCGGCCACGGCGAGCGCTCGGTCGCCGTCGGAACGCTCGACATGGCGATCTGGGATGCGACCGCAAAGATTGCCGGCAAGCCCCTGTTCCGCCTGCTTGCGGAAATGAAGGGCAAGGAGGCCAACCCGCGGGTCTTCGTCTACGCTGCCGGCGGCTACTACTATCCCGGCAAGGACAACTCCGCGCTGCAGGCGGAAATGCGCGGCTATCTGAACCGCGGCTACAACGTCGTGAAGATGAAGATTGGCGGCGCGTCGATCGACGAGGACCGCGGCCGCATCGAGGCCGTGCTCAAGGAGATCGGATCGCAGGCCAAGCTCGCCGTCGATGCCAACGGTCGCTTCGGTCTCGAGACCGGCATCGCCTACGCCAAGATGCTGCGCGAGTACCCGCTGTTCTGGTATGAGGAGATCGGCGATCCGCTCGACTACGCCCTCCAGGCCGCCGTCGCGGAATTCTATCCCGGCCCGATGGCCACGGGCGAGAACCTATTCTCGCACCAGGACGCCCGCAACCTGCTCCGCTACGGCGGCATGCGTCCGGACCGCGATTGGCTGCAGTTCGACTGTGCTTTGTCGTACGGTCTCGTCGAATATCTCCGGACATTGGACGTCCTGGCCCAACACGGCTGGTCACCGTCGCGCTGCATACCGCACGGCGGTCACCAGATGTCGTTGAACATCGCCGCCGGCCTGGGGCTCGGCGGCAACGAGAGCTACCCCGACCTCTTCCAGCCCTACGGGGGATTCCCGGATTCTGTCCGGGTTCAGGACGGCCACATCGTCATGCCGGACATTCCGGGCATCGGCTTCGAGGGCAAGTCGGATCTGATCAAAGTCATGCGCGAACTGGCCGAATAGGCCGGTCAGTTCACGCGAAAGCGCCATCGAAAGCGATCCCGCATACGACGAGAAGTTCGTTGCGGGTCGCTGGCACATGGGGCCGGCCACGGGCAGAAGCGGCCAGTCGCAATCAGACTGCGGGTCAAAAGCGGCGGTCGAGCCAAGTGCTGATCGGCGTCCGGTTTACGGCGGGCAACCGACATCGCGACGGGTTGAGCGCTCTTCGGCAGAGGGCCAAAGATCGGGATAGGGGGACGTCTCGCGACGCGGCGCGCCATGTCGCGACGCAGCTCAGCCAGGGTGTTGGGCGGGATCGGCTCGCCCTCGGGGGTGCGCAAGCCGTCAAGGCGTTCGGCGGCCTTCTTCAGCTTGGGATTGAAGCCGCGGATGCCAAGCCGGATCAACGTTGCTTTCATTCGGTTGACGATCCGACTTTGCTCGCCGACGAGGCTCGCGT
>NZ_JADPKQ010000506.1:0-4419 GCF_023074015.1 Bradyrhizobium sp. 142 | reverse complement strand
TGCTTCTACCTGGCCGCGTGACCACTTCTGCCGCAGCACGATTGCGCCGCGCTGATCGTGGCCCACGATGTGGAACGAGTTCTTGCCGATATCGATGCCCATCACGGCGATCGCTGAGCTGAGTTTCTGAGACATGGCGTGCTCCTGTCTTGGGCGCCCCTTGCCAGCTTGTCGTGCTGGCAGGGCCGGAGCACGGCCGGACCATTCCATTATGACATGAGCTAGCAGCTTGGCGGCGAAACCTCCACTTTCACACCTGGCATTGTTCTCGCTTGAAATATATGATCTTCGGAGCGTGGCCTGGGCGGTCACGGAAAGGATATTTTTATCTGGCGCTTGGGGTTTCGAAAGCGGAGTCATTATCCGGCCGATATCTCAACTGCGGAGCAGGCTTCATGAACGACACCTCCTCGCAACTATTTTATTTCTACAATCGTCACCCCATCTCGCACGATATCATCGTTGCCAAACTGCGAACAAGCCGCGGGCATCTCAACAACTTGCGCCCGGAAGACCTGTATGCGCATGACCAGGACCACTATGGCGGTCTCAGCGCCACGGACGAACTGGCGCGACAGGCGCAGATCGGTCCCGGAACGACCGTCGTCGACTTTTGCGCCGGTCTTGGCGGGACGGTACGCTATCTCGCTCACAAATACGGAGCCAACGTCACCGGCGTCGAATTTACGCCTGTGCGCGCTGCAGGCGCGCAAGAACTGACTAGGCTTGTCGGCCTTCAGGAGACGGCGCGGATTGTTGAGGGCAACGTAATGAACGCCCCACTGGCCGACGCGAGCGTCGATGCCGTCGTCAGCCAGGAATCATTCTGTCACGTCCCGGATGTAAGAAGGGCACTGGCAGAAGCCAGGCGCATTCTGAAGGCAGGTGGCCGATTGGCTTTTACAGATTGGGTCGCCAATCAACCGCTTGCAGCCGCGGACGCGCAACTGATGTGGGACGGCATGGCAATTCAGCCGCTCCGTTCGATTCCGGACTATCGGCACTTGGTCGAGGGCGTTGGCCTGAAGGTGTTTTCGGTCACTGACCTGACCGAGGAATGGCGGCCGATCCTCAAAGAGCGGCTCGCGATGTACCAACGGCTGCGCGAGGAAGCGAGGCAGTCCGGAACTCCAGAGGGACACGACGCATTTCACGAGTCCTACATTCGATTTGTCGACCTCATTCAACAGCGCAAGCTCGGCGGAGTCCGAATTGTAGCAAACAAGTAGGCGGCAACGCTCCGTCCGCGCCCACGGGGTGATCAAATACGCCTCATGCTCATCGCTGACCTAGCTCAGAGCGCCGTGTCGTCTGCTTCCAGCACGTTAGTCGACTACGGTGATGCGAGCTATCCGGGGGCGGCGTTTGCCCCAACTGACAAATGTCCCGATATGGGCTATACTCGCCAGTTTCGTGCACGAAGGGTAGGAGACTCGCGCATGCACGTGGACGGAAGCTGCCGCGGCCAAGACCCAACGCGGAAATGATCTCTAACTGGCAAACCTCTAGCTAGCTTGGCTCCGCATCGGTTGCCATTAGGAACGGCCGGATTTCGCTTAATTCCGAAATGGACGGCATCGCCTTTGCTGCGGCACCTTCAGGACACCATGGATAAGGCAATTGCGACAACCAGTTCATCACCTGTCCATGATGATTAGACGATAAGATAACCATGGTTTCGATAGTTATCGTCAGATGTTGCACCAAGCCACTGGCCCCGAATTGCCAGTCGTAATAGCCGCAACCAACCCTGATCGACTTGGTCTCTTTCACCGACATGCCTACCAGCCAGCGGCACCGAAAGTCAGTCTCACCGTCCGAGGGAGCCCTATCTAAGCAGAAGGTGTAGATATTCTCGTAAGCTAGTCCAAAATCTCTCACGAGAACTTTCGTGATCTCTTCAATGCCTTTTGACGCAGGTGGGAAGGAGATGTTCTCAGTTTCAACTCTCATTTCCAGACTAGCGTCCGGCGTAAAAGCACTAGGCATGAGATCCGGACGATTTTCGTCCTTAGCGCGAATATAGGTTTGGATTGCACCAGAATGACTGCCCATCGTTCCACCACCTTCGAGAGTTGCCGTCCAACCCGTGAGCTATCGAGTATGATCGTCGCATAGCCGCCTATAAGCCGACAGCAGAATTTGTCTGTGCTTGGCAGATCGCATCAATTAGGCGGTCCAGCGACATGTCCGGAGTTGGCCCGTCGCCGACCTTCGCTTACAGGGCCGCTATGTCTGCCTTGAGGAGATAAGCCGACCCAGGGCAACTCGGTGCGGGAGTCAGCCTGTGTGGCATTGCGGACATGGCCGGGCTTGCTGGCAGCCCGACCGCGTCGCGAATGACCCGGACCTAACGGACGAGCGCTGCACATGTCCGCCCCCTGGCCCACATCACCAGTGCGCTTTCAGCACCGCGTCCACGGACGTCACTCCCGCAATCATTGAGCCAGTAATCGCGACCAGCGCGGGCACGCCGCGCGGTAATTCGAGGTTGGTCAGCGAGGCCATGAAGATCGCAGCCATGGGCAGGGCGATGACGAAGTAACGTCCTTGAACGCCCAAGACATGGGGCGAAGCGACAGGCGTGTAGGTGAGGAAAAAAATCAGATAAACCAACACAAAGTAGCTGAGGACGGCAAAGCCTGTCACGATCGCCACGCGCGCGCGCGTTCCACCCAGCGGCAGTTTTTGCAGCGGGACAAGCAGGAGGAGGGCCGTGAGCACGATATAAGTCCAGGGCCGAAGCACAATGTCCTGCCAGCCCAGGATGCCAATGAGTTCCGGCCACAGCGGGGCGCCCCATTCGCGCAGAGCCGTCCATGTCGCCAGCGGGAAATGAAATGGATGCTCCCACATATAAGCGAGTTTCCACAACGGATCAAACTGCTCTGCTGGATAGTGGTGTCCCTCGCGGACACGCCACGCCGCTACATCCGCTGAGACTCCGATCACCCACAGCGGCGACAGGATAACGCCCGGCAGTACCACGATCGCAATGCTCTTCCACCGGCCAAGGAGCTCCCTGAGCCGGCCTGACATCAACTCCAACAGTACGAAAACAATCTGCGGCTGTTTGGCGAGTACACATAGCGTCATCCATAGCGAGCGCTCCCAGACGCGCCCGCCAGAGGGCTTCAATGCGGCTCTGAAGCAGAGCGCGGTGATCACCAGCGCATAGCTGAGCGCCGCACCGTCCGCGCTAAGAACAACGCGGTTATAGAGCGACGCCGGCAGCATCGCGATCAACACGAACGCCCATGGGAGGGCCGGAGTGACCGCGATGGCGTAGGCAGTTACCGCCGTGAAAACGACCAGGCCGAGGAAGCGCATCAGGAACAGCAGTTCGGGTAAATCGAGGCTGAGCAGACGTCCGATAGCTGCCGCCAGTATATAAGGAGCATAGGCGACCGGACTGTAGCCCTCTGTGCCGGCAAACGGCGCGAACACAGGCGTTTGTGCGGCCCCATCATCTCTCGCGCCGATGATGTTATGATACTCGGCCATGACCTGGCCGTAGCGGAATCCCACGTCTCTATACCTGGCGAACCGTTCCCCTGAGTCCTTGAAGAAATGGAGCCGTTGGTAGAGCACGGGCTCCACAAAGATTCCCCTGCGGCCATTGATCTCGGTGACGGGCAGAAGCTCGCCTCGTGTGTACGAATAAATACGCAGAAAATGCGATATCTCGTCCGGCCCGCGTAGTGGCGGATTGACAACGATGATGGCCGATCCGAAGGAAAGCGAGAGCAAGGCAAAGACGATTGCCGGCCAACTCCCAAATCGCCTCCCGATGCGTGACAGCGCGCTCGCGGCGCCATCAGGCTTGTGCACGGAGGCGCCTTGCAGCATGTCATCACCCAATCATGAAATAGCGCGCTTCGAAATCCCGCTCCCCTCAGACCAGGGCCGATGATCTGTCGCCCGAGAGTATGGACGTCTGCTCATGGAAAGGCCACTTGAATCAACCGACCGCCAAGGGAGCTCGGCGACTCGAGGGCTCATGACAGTAGGTATCGGTGACGCTCAATCCGGCTTTGGACGCGCAGACGTGACGTCTGGAAGGCAGTGTCCTTTGTCCGCTCCTGGCCCAAGGCGAACATCACGATGGCGGTCCCGCACATCGGCTGTCGAGGTGAGACCGGACCTTGCAAAGGCGCGGCCGACTCGACGCAAATGACCCGTTGTGGACGTGCGAAGAGGCGGCTCGGAGGCCCCGATCTGGAGGGGTCGACGATGGGCTCACCCCGCCAGTCCTTAACCGCACCTGTGGTACCGCATTTTGGTACCTGTCCGTAGCGGGTGAAGATGTCGTACTTTTGTAGCTCGTGATCTGTCGCCTTCGTTGTGGAGGTGGAGCGGAGCCGGAAGGCGTGGACGGTTCCGCCGAGATGGTCATGCCACGGATACTGCCGCCGGGTT
>NZ_JADPKQ010000405.1:0-4529 GCF_023074015.1 Bradyrhizobium sp. 142 | reverse complement strand
GCGCGCCGTTCGCAGTGCAACCGCCTCGCCGAGAAGACTGTCGATCTCGACCGGCAGGTGTGGGCCGTGCTGCTCGAGCGCACCCACCGGGACGATGACGATCGCGTCCTCCTTCGCGCGTTCACGCAACTGATCAGCCCGAAGCCGTCGCCATTCGATTTCCATCACAACCCTCCCGCTTATCCGATAGAGACTTCATGCCTAGGTGCTCAAATCGGATCACTCCCGCCCACAAAGCTACCGGTCCCTTTAAGCCGGAATTCGTTGATTTGATGCCCGCAGATGCTTAAGAACCGCACATTATCGCGTTAGATTGCGGATTCGATGATCTCGCCAAGCGTACCAATATGGTGCCACCCGGGATTCCGAGATGATCTCGCCCACCATTCTGGGATGATGTCGTCTGGCGTGGAGGCGTTTTGGCGGTCGTTTTCTGACATTCGTAAAGCCGAATGGTCAATTGTGATTGCAACTCGACCAGCTGTTTTTTCTTCTGTTGCCGTGCGTCGTAGACAGGCGTTGTCCAGCGCAGCGGCATGTCCACATCTCTGGCCTTTGGGCTTTGCTGCGATAAGGTGCGCCGCAGGCTCTCGCCGGAGAGATCGAGGCGGTAGGCGTTGTGAACCAGGCGATTAAGCACGGCGTCGGCGTAGGTGGCGCCGAACACGACAGAGGATCGTGGTCGAATAGTTCGGCCATTTGGCTTTGCCCTCACAGATCCGGGCGGGCGGCTTTGGCGAGTAGGCCGGTGGAATCTCACCGCCGGCCTCTCATAGATCCCAGCGTGAGACTCTCGCCTCACTGGGCTCCCATCAGGCGAACGAACTGCGTATGCCGATCTTCCGGTGTGCAAACAATCCCGGACGTTCTCAAGATAGTCGTTCGAGAACGCGGCCGGCCTTGGCCTTGCGACTCATAAAGCGTTTGAACTTCCGCATCATCCAAGCCTCGATTGTCTGATTGACGTAATTGCGGATCGAAAGTCGCACCAAGCACCATTTCGGGCCCGAATTTGGCCATTTCTTGCACGACGACTCCGGATTTTCGCTTCGGGGCGGTGCGACCGGACCGAAGCCATGATTTGCTCGAAGGCCGCCGATGCTTTGTCGGGCGAAGAGATATTCAGTACAACGCCGCCCACATCGGTCTTGTGCAGAATCTCAGCCGACTCGATTCTCATCGCTACCGGGAAGGTGAGATCCTGCGCGATCTGGGCTGCATCAGCGGCCCGACTAGCCAGTGCTTCGCGCGTAATCTCGTAGAGCGCGAGCAGACGCTTGCCTTCGCTCTCCGTCAAGACGTCGCCCTTGGCCTCGCGAATGATGCGCAGTGCCTCAGGATAGTAGGCGCTACGTCGGCCCCACTGGCTCGACAGGCGATGACTGGGCTTACGGTTGCGAAGGAACTCGGCATAGATCATCAAAGCAGAGAGTGCCTTCAGCCCGGCAGCCATTCCCTGCAAAAAAGGGCATGCGGTCAAACTCCGCCTTAGGATCGACCATAGCATCCTTCGGATCGAGAGACGCATAGAAATGGCCATCCGCAAGACTTAATATCGAGAACATAACCTCCGGCGCGGCCGCCGCGGCTCGCGTCAGCGATCGGCCCAACACCCAGCTCATGTCGAGGCAAGAAGGGAAGCCGCGGCCCCATATCACCAGGTCATAAGCGCCAGAGGCGGCGATCGCGTTTAGCGATTCATGTATGATGTGCGTGTCATAGCTCCCTTGCGCGGTAAAATCGAGTGGATTGCCGACGTTGCCGAATTCGGGAAAGACTGCCTCCAAACGAGCCTTCACCGGAGCCGGCAGTGGCGGCAATTCGATGTCGCAGGAATGCGCGAAGTCAGCCAGAATGCTAGCGGCCGTGCCAGAAAAGGACGCAAAGGCCACGCGGCGCCCGCGTGGCCGCTTGGTTGAGGAGAGGGCAGCTGCGGTCTCGATCAAATCATCAACGGTATCGACCCGGATAACTTCCAACCTCTTCAGCACAGCCTCAATCGCCACATCCGAGCCCACTAGCGAGCCGGTATGGGCCAACGCCGCCTGGCGGGCGCTTTCGGAGCGGCCGACCTTGATCATTACGATCGGCTTGCCCCTGTCGGCCGCTCGCTCGCAGGCCTTGATGAACTCCAGTGGGCGCTTGATCTGCTCGCAATAGCAGGTGATGACGTGGGTGTCATCCTCATCTGCGAAGTAGTCGATGAAATCTGCCACATCAAGACAGGCTTCGTTGCCGATGGTAACGACACGGCCAATGCCTATTCCGCGAGCCAGGAGAGGCACGATAAGACCATCGACGAGAGTGCCGCTCTGCAGGATCGCACTATTCCGCCCGCCTTCATGGTGTGAAAGTCCAGCGGAACCGCCATCAGCCGGTTTGCCGGGTTCATCAACCCAAAGCAGTTGAGACCGACGATACATTCACGAGCTCGCAAAGCTTCCGTGCTTCGAGATTGGCCGGCATAAAGTTGCTCATCAGCACGGGATTCCACTCCTTGCTATTGCCCAAACGGATATTTCGTGACGTCCCGATTCGATTCAACGCAGACAGCGGATCTAACTGGAATGCCGCAGGCAGCCGTTTAAAACCCGGCCGCATACCGAACTCACGCCTCGCCTCTGCTCGTTCGGATGGCTCGGTCGCGGATGCGCAGAGAGCCAGCGTCGGCATCCCAAATGAGAGCAACAGAAGCCTCCCAAAGGATATGACAAAGAGCACCAGGAGGAAGATGCTTTCGGGCAGCAGCCGCCGAGCCCATCGCCAAGACCCCAATGACGGGCTGGCGAGATAAGGGCCCGCCGCTGACGCTGCGCAGCTTATTGTGCTCGTCATGAGAGCCAATGCTCCTGGACGTGATCTGAATTAGCTTTGCCGTCCGGGCGGCGTGGTGTTATACTGAGTAGCGGGGCCATGTTGACTAGCGGGTACTTGAGCTGTTCAGGATAGCCAGTGCGCTGCGCAAACGCCTCCGCGATCTCCGACTCACCAGTTTTTGCGCGTTCTTGCTGGTCGGGCCACCTTTGAGAAGCGTCCAGTAGTTTTGGTCAAATATACGCACTTCCACACCATGCGAACGAATACGTCCTTTTGGATGGCCACGATGTCACAACCATCAAAGCGGCTCGTCATCTTGTATTCGCGTTAATGAGCTGTTGGAGGGCCCCCCTCCTGCCGGTGCAGGTGTCCACAATGAGAGCTATCGCCCAAAGTTGGTGACGGCGGGAATCAGGAAGGCGGCATATCGTGGGGGTGCTTGACGCCTCCACTTCTCCACCGAAGGAGCGATATGCCGTGTCCAACGATAACGTCATCCAGCTGATTCAGCCAGGAATCTTCGACGATCAACTCACAGAAGTCTTGCGCAACGGGGCACGTGCCCTTCTCGCCAAGGCGGTCGAGGCCGAGGTCGCAGACTTTCTCGGCCAGCATGCCGATTTGAAGACCCAGGACGGCCACCAGCGCGTCGTCCGCCACGGTCACCTGCCGGAGCGCGAGGTGATGACCGGTATCGGTCCGGTCGCCGTCCGCCAGCCGCGGGTACGCGATCGCGAGGCCGCCGCTGCCGATCCTGGCCGCATCCGGTTCGCGCCGTCGATCCTGCCGCCCTACATGCGCCGCTCGAAGTCGATCGAGACGCTGCTGCCGATCCTTTACCTGAAGGGGATTTCGACTGGCGACTTCTCCGAGGCGCTGGCGGCGCTGCTTGGCAAGGATGCTGCCGGATTGTCGGCCTCCGCGATCGGCCGGCTGAAGGACGGCTGGCTCGACGAGCACACAGCCTGGCAGAAGCGCGATCTGTCGGCCAAGCGCTACGTCTACATCTGGGCTGATGGCATCCATCTCGAAGCACGGCTCGAAGACGAAAAACAGTGCATCCTCGTGCTGATCGGTGCGACGCCGGAAGGCCGCAAGGAACTGGTCGGCTTCACCGATGGTGCCCGGGAGAGCGCGCAGGACTGGCGCGATCTGCTGCTCGATCTGAAGCGGCGCGGGCTCGACGTGCCGCCGCGGCTCGTCATCGCCGATGGCGCTCTCGGGTTCTGGAAGGCCGCCGGTGAGGTCTGGCCGAAAACGCGCGAGCAGCGCTGCTGGGTGCACAAGACCGCGAACGTGCTCGCCAAGTTGCCGAAGAGCCAGCAGCCGAAAGCCAAACGCGCGCTGCAGGAGATCTGGATGGCCGAAACGAAGGTCGCCGCCGAGCTGGCGTTCGACGCCTTCATCGCGAGCTACACGCTGAAATACGAGAAGGCCGCCGATTGCCTGAGCAAGGATCGAGACACGCTGCTCGCGTTCTACGACTTCCCGGCCGAGCACTGGAAACATTTACGGACCACGGATGAGATGGACAAGCGATTTTTTCATTATCGAGATGACGCTTGCTGGAAATCGCGTGCGTCCATTCTTTTGTTCGGCCGCGCCGCAGGCCATTCTTCCGTCCCGGCCATCAATCTTGCAGCCGCCGCGCGCAGGGGCGGTCAAGGCTGGCCGCACTTGCGGCCACCGCAAGGCTTGGCCTTGACCGGCCC
>NZ_JADPKQ010000540.1:0-4561 GCF_023074015.1 Bradyrhizobium sp. 142 | reverse complement strand
TCCGCGAGTTCGACTTCGAACCCGGCAAGACCGCCTCTATCGGTGAGGTTCGAATAAGGGAGTGCGGATGGGTTGGCGCAGAGGCGTAGGATACCATTCCGCCGCACCTCTGCCAGTGATGCAGCGTCCGTACGGTGTGTTGCGCTTTGGGCGATGAGCGTCGCGAGTACGGCGATAGCAGCACTGTCAGGGATCAGACCATGATGCATCAACGAGGCTCCAGATTCCAAAGTCGCGCGCCGACGCAAGTATTCCCCCACCTTAAATAGTAGCGGTGTCGTCAGGCGACAACCCGAGTACCGCCGCCTGCCGACAACACGATCAGTTGCCCCGCTCCTCACATCTGAGGTTCGCATCTAGGCGCGATCGGAAGCGCGCTGCCTAGTACCCCCTTTTCTTAGAAGGTGAGTCGTGATTCAAGATCGGGATGATCCCCGAAGCAAGAGAAGTCCGCCTTTCGAAGAAAGATCGCAAGGTGCTTGAAGCGTGTTGCCGCTCACCGGTGACATTGCAGCGCGATTTGAAGCGGGCGCGGATAGTTCTGTTGGCTCTGCAGTGACGCCGTCCGCGAAGTATTCCTGTTCGGTATCGCCGCCCATGTTCCTGAACGGAAGTACCGCCACCGTGGGCTTGTCGTTGCCGATCGTGTGCTCCGCTTGACGCGGAAGATCTGCCACGATCTCGCCTGCCGCCGGAGAGATCTTCTGCTCCTGGACCTTGCGCAGTTCCGAAGCCAGCAAGTTGGTTGCCGCATCGGGCGCGGTGCCAAGCTCTTGTTTCAGCAGGGTCACGACGGTCTGATAGTATTTGAGTGCTTCGGCGTTGCGCCCAGCCATCGACAACGCGCTCATGATCAGGCGGTGCGCATCCTCGCGCATGCTGTTGAGCGCGTTGGCACGCTGGCCGGCGAGAAGGGCATGGCCGACACGCCCCTCGGACAGTTCATGCTCGCCGAGCGCCACCATCGCGCCGACAGCCAACTCCGACAATCGCTCGCGTTCGCGTGCCAGCCACTCGCTCCAGCCCTCTTCGTTGACGCCTATGTCGTCAACGAAGCGACCGCGATAGAGATCCGCCGCAGAACTCAACGGTTCACGGCTGCCCTTTCCGACAAGCTCCTCAAATTGCCGCACATCGCACGCGACCAATGCGGCGTCCAACGACACGAATTCGCCGTCACTCCTGAGAGCACTCTGACCAAGAACTTGACGCAGCTTGAACAGCGCCTGTCGCAGATTTTGCTTCGCTTGCGCGTCGAAGTGAGATCCCCACAGCAAGGTCGAGAGCTTTTCCCGATGCTGAGGCTGAGGTGCCGTGCAAGCCAGATAGGCAAGCAATGCCGCGAGCTTCTTGTTCGGCAAGCTGACGACGCCATTCGGCCCGGTCAGTTCAAAACTTCCCAGAAGCGAGAGAGCAAAAGTCGGGCACGGCGCAGATGATGTTTCAGTCATTCCGCCTCAAAACTAGGCATGCACGCCCGTAGTTATACATCTTACACGAATTGCCAATTTTGCGCACAATATTAACGCCGCGATGACGCTCGAATAACGCCTGCGCTGACGACGATGGGCTCAGATCGTATTCGCGACGAGACGCCGGTTGGTCGATCGACGCAGAGCAATTTCATCTGTCGAGCCGACATGCGCGCGCATCACCTCATCATCTTCGTCGTCGGCCTGTTCGTAGTCCTCGCCGGCTTCGACGCAGCGTTGACTGCCTTTGCACACTCGACACTCAAGGCCGCCTCGCAATCGGCACCTCCGGTCGCACCGCTTCTGTTCGGACGCGACTGATCGCAGGCCAACATCACAACAGCCATCAAGCAGGAGGTCGCATTGACCGACATCGCGCAGCTGGAAAAACGACCGCACGCTCTTCGATCATACGACGAGGAACGGCGATTTATCGCAAGCTGGAGACTTAGATTGGTCGCGTTCTATGGCGCGCTGCTGGCGCTGTCGATTGCCTTCGCCGCGATAAGCCAAGCGCCCCGTGAGCGCCAAGCCGATCGCGCTTCCGGTGACTCCGTCAGCCATTCCATTTCGAATCCGCCGGCCGGGGTCCGCGACAGCGCCGCGGGCCAGGCGTCCCGCGCGATGGCGACCCAACTCCCGTGAAAGCGAAAAGGGGAAAACCGTGAAAGACGACGTTCGTGCTGCACCTCCAATTCAGGCCGGATCTCCAACATCGCGTGACAGAACGCGAGGAGGCAGCGAGACGCGCCTCATGGTCCTCATTCTTCTGGGCTTCGGCGTCGTTCACGTGATCGGCGCCAACCTCATAGAGCGAGCGTCAGCCGCGCGAGGCGATCCTCCCTTGGCCGTCGCTTCGCAGGCCGACTGACGGCCACTGGCAAGGCGTCCAGTTCTTTGGATTTGAAAGGTCAGGAGACGATATGGCGACAGTCATGCGCGCAATTTGCCGCACGGTCCTCTCGACCACCAGCGTCGACGTGGCGAAACACGCCCTCTTGTTGTGCGCAGCGTGCGCGGTTGTGTTCGTGCTCTCGCGGACCCATGGCCTGGATTTGAGCCCCGGATTCTTCTGACCTTCGCGGCCGCTATGGCCGCAATCTGAAGAAGCATCATGCCCATGCGCATGCAAATGAGGAGGCGATATGTACGCTGGCCGGATATTGTCCACACTTGGCGGACAAGGACCGATACTTTTGGTGCTCTCGCTTTGCGCAGGGCTGTTGATCACTCCCTTCGCTCGCTTCGGCTACGATCTTCTGCCTTTTTCAGCATTTCTTCTGACACTTGGTTCGTTTCTCACGGCGGGTCTTGCTCCCTCTGAAGGCAGCATTCGTCTGCCGCTGATAGGCTTGGTGCTCGGCTGGGTTGGCCTGGTATTGCCTTTGGCTGCTGCGATGTTGCTGTCTTTTGTCCCGCTTGATCCTGCGCTGCGGGTCGGCGTTCTGCTCTCGCTTCTGGCGCCGCCGGTCGGAAGCGCCGCCGCGATTGCGGGAATGCTCGGTTTGCGACCACGTCTCGCGCTACTCGTTTCCATCGCGCTGACCATGCTCTCGCCGATCTCGATTCCGTGTTTTGCCACGGTTCTCGGGCTTGGAATTGCGTTCGACATAGGCGGGCTGGCGATCCGGCTCTTCAGCATCACCGGCGCAGCAGGCTTGGTGGCCTTTCTGGCCATAAGATTTCATCGTCATCTGATTCCCGTTCTGCCCGATCAAAGCGCCGCCACCGGAATCGCCGTTATCGGGCTGATCATCGTCGGGCTTGCCACCTCACAAGGCATACGGGCGCAATGGACCAGCAACGCCCTGCGTTTCGACGTGATGCTCGCCGCGGCAGTCGTCCTCAATTTTGGCCTGTGCGGACTCGCTACGGTGACGTTCGCGAGACTGGGATTGCAAACCGCCGGAACCATAGGCCTCGTGAGCGGAAACCGTAACGTCACTCTCGTGTGGGCGGCGGCCGGCTTCGGTTTACCATCGCTCGCGGAGGGCTATGTCGCTGCGTGCGTCATCCCGGTCCTCGCGCTTCCTCTCATCGTCAAGCTCTGTCTTAGACTGCCTTCCTTCACTCGCTTCATTCCGCAGAACTCGTAATCCAGAGCACGTAATGGCGGCGGCTTACAACGGTCCTGGATTATGGGGAAAAGCCGTCGTTACCTTCGGGATCGGTTCGGAGGATGCCCTGATACTGACCGATTGACATCCGGCATGTAGATGGCGCGAATGCCAGGCTCTGGTGAGGAACGTGATGACTGGCTGGCGATGCGAAGGGAACCCGGTCCGTTCTGGGTCCGAATGCGAAGAACTCAACGTGAGCAAGTCTGGTCTGCTGTGCCTCGGCGAGCGGACCTCCCGGAGGCGTGCCGCTAATTCGCTGATGGGCCATCAACGGAAGTCGCCAACCTACCTGCGATTAGACCGACACTTGGTCGACTAATCCCGATTCACTAGTCCAGCCTACCTAAGTATGGTCATTTCATACCTGCGCGCGATGGCGTCGACCAAGTGCTTGGTATTACCGATACATCCGGAGTGAATAAGCAACGGAACCGGCCCTGCGAGCCGGCAGTTGCGGGACAAGGCCGGCGGCGTAGCGCCCGCCAGTCTTTCTCCCGATCTAGCGGCGCTTTGCCGCTCAACGGATGCTTACTGCCACAGTTGGTGCAGAGAGTACGCCATGAGAAACATCGCCGATCTCCTAATGCGGTTTTGGCAGGGAAGCCAGCCCGCGTCCACTACTCAGGTTACAGCTATGGCTGAAAACCGAGATCGATCCAGCATGGCTGATTTTGTCCGGATCCTGCAGGCCTACGATCAAGCCCGGTAGGGCAAGAGTGGGGGGCGACCCGCGTCAGTCCGTGATACGGACGTCCGAGCAAACCAAAGCCAAGACTTGAGACCGCAGCGCGTCCAGGTTTTTAAATCTACAACCTCCGCTCAGGGTCACGCTCGGCTGTCAGCCACTGTCGGCAATGAGGTCCGCCGTCCATCGGGCAGCCGACGTTAATCACGCCCTACTCGCGCGAGCCATGACGCGCGTACTACGTCGGACGGCTCCATCATCCGCGGATCGCGGCATTGGCCTTT
>NZ_JADPKQ010000146.1:0-4697 GCF_023074015.1 Bradyrhizobium sp. 142 | reverse complement strand
GCCTGTGCCGGCTTAACTCGATCGAACCGCCGTGGTACGGACCCGTATGCCCGGTGGTGTGGGAGGGGTGGCGTCGCGAGACGTCCCCCTATCCCGATCGTTGACCCAGAGCGGACATCAGCGGACATCAGCGGGCGTTGAAGCAGCCTTGCGTGATGGCCTCTTCGTAGCATTTGTCAGAGAAGCCCGGATAGCACTGCCGTAGCCTATGGGTTATCTCCTCGTATGTAGATCGTTTCGACATTAGATCATCACCGGCTTGATCGGCTGCCTGCAAGAGCGCGCCCGCGCTCCGGCTGGCGTCCCTGATTTCGTCTTCCGAAAAGCGATCTATCAGGATGTCCAAGTCCACTGGAAGCGGTTGCGGATGCGGACCGAACCGCAGAGAAAATGTGTTATAAGATGGCAAACACTGCATCGGGCAACTGGGCGTTCCGCGCTTCGTTTTCTACCCTCGCACGGGCAGCGGCTCGAAGCTGTTCTATTCGTTCATCCATCTGTGTGCTGCTTGATTGATTGGGAACACGCAGAATTATCTCCGTCAGCCTCAGAAGACCAGCCACAAACAGCTTCTTGTCGCGGGTCTGCAAGTGGCCCTCTCGCTGAAGTGTCCGGTAGAGGTCTGCATCGATGCGATTGACCCGTAGCGGGCCGACTATCGGGACGAGCAGGGGACAACGAAGTACGTGCTCCTTCGCAGCTAAGCGAGACCCCGTCAGTGTTCGACGCGGATTTCACTAGCGATCCGCCATCATGCTCGAGCGGTTGCAATTCCAGATTATACGCATTCACGCATATGGTCATTTTATACGCTTTCGCGTATTGCACATCTTATGGATACGATCACCCGCACACCCCAGCAGCTTGGCGCCGCCATTAGGCGATACCGCCGGCAAAAGAACCTCACCCAGGGGGCCCTGGGCAACAAGATGCACGCGCGACAAGCGACTGTCTCGAAGCTGGAGGCCGGCGAGCCAGCGACGCAGCTACGCACCCTCACGGATGCGTTGGCCGCCCTGGATCTGGAACTGGTCATCCGACCGCGCACGAAAGGGTCGGTGAAGGCCATCGAGGATCTTTTCTGACGGGGCGCCCTCTATCCGAGCGCCTCTCAACGTCTACCTGATTTGCTCAGCTTGAATTCTTCGCATTTTGACCCATTCCGGCAACATTTTGCACCGCGGGCTCTTGGGCGCTTAGTCCTAGAGGGGAATTCATTATTGACCCTTTTGAATTATTGACCCTTTTGATGAGAGCCCGAGATAGTTCTTCAAAAGTCCCAAAGCGTTCAATTTTGAGGGGTTCACGCGAGGCCTCGGAAAACCAGAATACAGGGCCTTTAAACGACAGGGACGATGACGGCATCAGTACATAATCGAAGATTGCCTCATTGTTCTCACCCAGCCTCAGGGCGACAATCCATCCTCGCGGCCGTCGCACGCGGCGAGCTACTGTCCACCTAATCGGCCTGCCGACGTGCATCCGCCACTTAGCTATTCGGAAGCAGATACTCACGCAATTTTCGACGTGCAAACATTCATTGACAACATCGATACTGGCGCTCCTACCCGAGCTTTCGAATGCCTCTTTGAGCTTCGCAGCGTTCTTGAGCTGAAAATCAACCCAACGTTTGTGTGCATCGAGCTTGTTCCAGTAATCTTGCTTGCCGCTGTACCCGATCAGCCGGTAGAGATTTCGCACGGTGCCAAAGTGCTTGAGATAGGTGGTTATAGATGGCAGGCCGGGCGTCGCATTGATTATTTCCGCGCTGAGCTTGCCCTTTTTCATCAGAATTTTTCGAAGGCGAACAAGCATCTGTTCTTTCGATATGCGGACACAACGCTGCTCTAGGGCCTTGCTCGCGCGTATGAACACATCTCGGTCAACGATTGCTTCGATCGCGCCTTCGCTTCTGACCCAGAGTTCTCTTGGATTAGGTGTTCTCTTGGCGCCCAGTTTCTTTGTGCCGCGATTGTATATGGCAGTACCGACGTAGGCCTCTTGCCGCAGAAGCATGCTTATGGAGCTTCGGCGCCAAGGTCCTCCTCCATTGGTGGGAACTCCGCACCGATTAAGCTCCCGCGCGATTGCTCTTTGAGACGTGCCCCGAAGGTATTCATCGAAGATCCATCTGATAACGTCGACTTGGTCCTTCGCTCCAGGCGCGAGCTTTACTCGGTCTGTGGTCAAAAATTTTCGCTCCCCCGGGCGTAGGCTTCCTTTCCGCTTGCATTCGTCGTCCACAACCTGCCGCTCTAGCCCAAACGGCGCTGGCCCGCCCATTTTGAAGCCTAGGCTTGCGAGACGCATGGCTCCTGCGTGAACCTTGCCAGAAAGCTCACGGCTGAACTCGGCTGCCATAACCCTTTTGATATTCTTTACGATGCTGGAAAGAAGGCTGCTGTCATTGTCAAACTGCTCCGCGCAATAGGCAACTTTCAGCCCCGCCTTCCGACAGATGAACTCGTAGTGCGCGCTCTCGTCGACGTCCTGAAAGCGTCCCCATCGGCTGACGTCAAACACCAGCAGATGGCCAAAATCGACGTCACCAGACCGAACGTCGTCAATCAGATCGGTAAGGCCTTGCCTGTTCTCGATCTTCAGCCCACTCTGGCCCTCATCGCAGTAAGTGCGAACAATCGTCAGCTTGTGAAGTTCGGCATACGTGGCGATCACCGCCGCCTGATTTTCGATGGAGTATTGTTGATAATCTGTAGACATGCGGACGTATTGCGCCGCGCGGTGCATCTTTTGCGTCTGGGGCAATCGATCCCGGTGTACGATGAGAGCTTTTGACATAGCTCCTCCCGGCAGTATTCATCTCGCCCCGGAGCGAAAATAGCCGCAAAAATTCGATCGGTGCGAGAGAAAGTCGATGTGGGTCAATTGCTCTGTCGTAACTAAGTTGATGAGCACAAGTGCTCGCTCACGGTACGATGGCGAATATCGAGGTCGTGTCCCATTTTTCGGCGGTGAGGACCGACATCGGGGTGGCGAGGGCGAACCGGCGCGAATGCCGCGAAGCAGCCTCGACAGCTCGCTTGTGGAATGTAAGTGGCCCAAATGCGAAGTGCACGATTTCCGCTATTTGGGTCGCTATCGGGGGAAAAGCGGACGTCGCACACAATCCGCGGGCGGTGTTACTGCGTTAGAAATCCGAATGCGACAACCAGTGCCACCATGCTCGCGAAAATCAGCAGCGCCGGGAGGGATTTTCGGGTCATTGGCCTCGTCGAATGGCGCGCAGCCGATTGACCGGGCTGAGGTCTAGGCGGTCTCTGGGACCGCACGACTTTGCCCTCTGTCGTTGGCGTCCGAGCCTTTGGTTCCGGCGCTGCGCCTACGCCTCCCATCTCGCTGTAATAAGCGCTGTAGACCTCGCGAACGGCTAGGGCCGTGGACTCGGCCTCGCTCATTGTCTCGAGCCGAGTTCGATAGTTAGTCAGAAAGCTTTGGGCGCTGGACGGCAGGTCATCGAAACCACCGAGCTTGGCCATCATGAGCCAGGTGGCAAAATCCGCCTCAGCCTTCGTGCGCGCTTTCTTGGCGATACTGGCGTTGGAGCTAGAGGACATGGTGGTCCGATTGGTTTGAACCCGGCCGCGCAGCTGTTCATCGACACCATCCGCGCCGCGGGAAAGGCAATTGGCAATCCAATCACAGTAATGACGGCGCGGGAGAGTTCAAACGCGAACCTTACCAACTAGGTCAGCGTTTTCATGGTTTGAATCATATCAGGCGGCGTCGGCGAGCTTGTAAGACCATGTATGGATGACGGGATGGCGGTTGACGTCGTCGATACCAGCCATGATGCGCTCCTTGAGTTCATGTTTCGATGTCACGCGGATATGGCGCAGGATCGAGCGAGCGAATTTGGAGAAGAAGCCCTCGATGAGGTTGAGCCACGAACCATGCTTGGGCGTGAAGGTGAACTCGAAGCGGCCAGTTGGTCGAGCGTCGAGCCAAGCTCTTGTTTCTTTCGATATGTGGGCGGAATGATTGTCGAGAATCAGCTTGATCGCGGTGCTGGCTGGATAAGCGGCGTCGAGAAGCTTGAGGAAGTCGATGAACTCTCGGCTGCGGTGGCGGTCTTTGACGAGCGCATGGACCTTGCCGGTAAGCAGGTCGATTCCGGCCAACAGGCTGAGCGTGCCATGACGTTTGTACTCGTGATCCCGCGCAAAGGTCGCGTAGACGCCGGGCTCGGGTGGCAAATCCGGCGCCGTCGTCGCGAGGGCCTGGATCCCAGGCTTTTCAGAGCCGGCTCCGGAAATCTGCACAGGACGTTAAGTGGAGTTTCTGCCTGACGACGGGCACGATAGGCCCGCGAATCAGGAGAGACGATGAGCAGACGAGCACGCCGGAATCACTCACCGGCCTTCAAGGCGAAGGTGGCTCTGGCCGCCGTCAAAGGCGATCGGACGATAGCCCAACTGGCCGAGCATTTTGACGTTCACCCCAATCAGATTACGGCGTGGAAATCGCAGCTTGAGGGCAATGCTTCCGGGATTTTCGGACCAGGGGGCGGGCCGCCGGCCGCGCCCGCAGTCGATGTGAAGTCGCTGCATGCCAAGATCGGAGAGCTGACGCTGGAGAATGATTCCTAAGAAACGGCAGCAACTACTTTCGGCTCCAAGGGCTGGAGAACAAAGCCGAATGCCTTGGCACGCCGATGCAAATTGTTGACCACTCGCGTC
>NZ_JADPKQ010000103.1:0-4858 GCF_023074015.1 Bradyrhizobium sp. 142 | reverse complement strand
GTCGGAAACTGACGGTTCTTTGCTTTTGCTGCCACAGGTCATCCTCGAAATGAGCCTGTCACAGAAATTATCGTGTCTCATTCCAGGGGTGCAGTCCAGCACTGTCACCGTAATTTCCGGTACGGAGCCGGCTGTCTGAACCTCACGCGCGGGTTCACATCGCAATAGGTGTTCCACCGCCCGGATGCCGAGGCCAGGCACTGTTGTCGCGTCTCATACATGCACTCGCCGGAAGCGCCGAGCTCTCCGCCAAAGACGCACCAGGGATAGTCCCGCTCAGCGTGTGCTGCGGAAGAAAGCCCCGCCACCATGAAGACAACCAGCACGGCGATTCGCATGAGACTCTCCATCAAATCAGCCGAACGGCGCCGGAAAAAGCTGGAGCCTGGAAAGGTAGCCGGCTGAATATGGCTAACGAAACTGTTGCCCTAACAACAAGCACCAATCCGGCGTTACGCGACATCGTTCCTAAGGAATTGCGAAAGCTTATCATCAGCTCTTAGGAACGTCCAAAATCTGAAATATCGGAGTCCATCCGCGTCGCTAGGATTGGACAAAACTAGCTACCCAATTCTGCGAAAGCTACGTCTCTTGTTTGCCCTTCTGCGACATGCAGCGATGTCCGCTATTGCCCCGCCATTGTGCAGAGTAGCGGACATCAGGCGCGCCGGAGCCGAGCACTCCGATCTAATCAGGATGCGCCTTAGGCGTGCCTACTCCTCGTCTTCTTCGCCGTCATCCTCATCTTCCTCTTCCACCTGCTCGAGCACGGCGAGTGGCAGCGTCTCGCGGAACAGATCGCCTTCCATGCCCATCCAGAGGCAGAGTACGTCGTCGCCTTTCACCTCCGCGACGGTCAGCGGATGGCCGCCGGATTTGAGCATCACGACGTCGCCGGCCTTCAGTTCCATGGATTGTCCTTTCGAGTTGATCTTCCGGACGCGAGGCTAGCAAGCCGTCATGACACGCCGATCACGCTTGCCGGCCGTACCAGGAAATTCCGCCGGCGCGTTGCGGAGCGGTGTTAGGTGCGCTCGTTCGTGACCGGCTGGTTCGGCAGGCATTCGTTGCTGAAATAACTGACGGCATCGCGCACCACCGGAACGTGGCAGACGAAGCCGGTGGGACGGTATCGCACCCTGATACGGTCCAGCTGCGCCATGGTCAGCGTCATGAAGGCATCCAGCCGGCGGGCCTGAAGCTGCAATCTGTGCTCGCTGCTGTCCTGCGGCTTCATGGTCTCGAGCTTGCGGTCGTTGGGGACATCGCTGCCCGATGCCGGGGCTTGCAGGGTATTCGGTTGGCCGCGGAGCACCTCGAAGCAATGGTGCATCACCAGAACGTGGTGCTTGGCGCTCCACCAGTTGATCGTAACGACCTTCTGCAACGGATCAATCGCACCGCCAGGCAGCCTGGCACAGAGATCGACATAGGACTTCAACCCATTGGCCGTTGGGTCGTTACAGAGTTCTTCGCTGGGGCGGCCGGCATCGCCTCCGTTATAGATTGCCCCCTTGAACTGCGGAAGATTGGCTTCGGAGTCGCAATCGAAATTGTACTTCGTGAGCAGCGTTGCCGTCAGGGGATCCTGGTCGAGGCTGTGCTCTGCTGCTGCATCGCGGCCAAGGTCGCTGGGCCAATCGATGTAGATCTCCGCCTTGCGTGCGAAGATGGCGCCGTTCCGCCGCAAGGATGTGCGTGCCTTCCAATAGTCCGAGAGCGGCTCGAGTGTCTTCGAATCCACCGGGATGAAGGCGGGGCTTGCCTGCGCCTTCAGCGAACCGAACTGTTCGCGCAGCATCGTCTCTTGCTGCATCTGGACATCGGCGAACGCGTCCGAAATTTCAAGGAAGGTTTTCGTGGCCATCTCCATGTCCGCCTTCGCTTGCTCACCGATCTTCTGCTCGTAGGAATTCAGATACTGGAAGTATCCGCCCAGGAAGCCGGTCAGCAAGGTGACGGCCGTCAAACCCTTGGTCACCGACAGGCGGCTATCCCAGGATTGAATTCTCTGCCAGACGCCCGGCGCGTCGGCCGGGGGCTGCGTGCGCGCTGTTTCCTTCGGAAGATCCTGCTCCATTGTCGCCTCCAACTCACCTCGCCCCATGGCGCAAGGCTACCGCAATCCGGGATTGCGGATTGTGAGGCATTTCACTTCAAGTGGGGCAGGGGAGTTGTCAGATCGCGCCCGGCAGCGGCTCGCCGAGCGGATGCAGCTCACGCAGAAGGTTGATCCCCATGGGTGTCTGGCGCGATCCGTAATGCGGACGCGGCCATCAACCGAAGAAACCGTCGCGATTCAAACACTGTAGCTGGAAGCGACCACTGAATAGATTGGCAGCTCGCGCTGCCAAAAAAATCTGCGCTCTTGACGAGCGGCCCGCTAATGGTGTCACCGTAATTTCAAGTTTGATCCATCTCGGAGCTCTGCGGTCGGCCGCGCCGGCTTGCTCAATGGAATCGAAGCAAGGCTGGTCGAACTTCATGCACGTTCGCAGATTGAAAGCGCGTTGGGTGAGATATTGACCGATCGGCCCGATGCCGTACTCATGATCTCGGATCCGATCATATATAACTTTCGCGAGCAGATTGCGCCGGTCAAGCTTCCTTTTGCAACCGAATACACCTTGTACGCGAAGGTTGGCATGTGCCTCTCGTATGGCCCGAAAGGCTCGGCGCTGCTGCAGAGGGGCGCGTATTACGTGGACCGGATCCCCAAGGGGGCAAAACCGGAGGATCTGCCGGTCGAGTTGCCAACCGAGTTTGAACTCGCCATCAATCTCAAGACCGCGAAGGCTCTTGGAATGAACGTGCCCGAAGCGCTGCTCGCAACGGCTGATTCGGTCGTCGAATAAGCATTGCCTTTGCCGTGCTGCAGGAGTCTGCGTTTGTCCCTGAGCCGAACATCGCGCCGCCGCCACGTCTACAGTCGACAGCGGAGCGGAATCTGCCGAAATGCGGCCAAACCGACGCGGATGACCCAACTGAGACACTGGCGCGGGGCTTCTGTCCGCGTTTTGCGTTTAGGACCACGGCGGCTCTTCGCTCGCCCCGGCTGCCTCGTGGTGGGTCGCGACACCCGCCGAACGCAACCCATTCAGCAATACAGTTCTTACAGAGGCAGGATCAAATCCAATATCCTTGGCGTTTGGTGGATGTGCCTCGCTGTCCTTCAATCGGAGCGCCAAGTGCAAATGCTCGCAAAGTTGCTGAACGACGAGATTGACCTGATCGTCAGTCATGATCGGTTTCTCCTGACCATTGCTACCGAACTAGGTAGCACACATGAAGATAGGGCGGGACGCGATTGGACCGACCCAAGGATCAACCCCACGCGATTGCCCATGGGCGGGCCCCCGATCGTCTGTCAATCGGAGCAGACCGGAAGTGACTAGCGGCGACTAGAACGACGCTTTTGACCCTTAGCTGACCTTCAGCAGGTCTGGTTGGGCGGCCAGTGTAGCTCCGCCGCTGGAGCGGCCGCTGATGACTTGCGTAGAAGTTCATAGATTAACGCTGTCTGCCAGAGTCGAACGTCGCCATGACCTAATCTCGTTCCTCAAGACTTCGCCGTTGCGGGTATCTGACCGGGCTCGAACGGACCCGGCTCGAAGAAGCCCTCGATCGATTCGACCTTTGCGTAGTTCTCGGCGATGCTCTCGGGTGTCAGATGTGGATCATTGAAGCCAGGTCCCATGACGATAGCAATACGTTGGATTGCTCCAGCTTCCACGTTGTAGATGCGGTTCGTCTCTGAACAACCATCGCTTGCCAGCCAGACGATCGCTGGCGCAACAGCCTCAACCGGCATGGTGGCTTCGCTCTGCTTCAGCCAGGCGGGATCCGCAACCGCCGCCGGGTGCATCCTCGTATACCCGGCTGGCGAAATGGTGTTCACGAGAATCCCATGCTCGGCACCTTCAATTGCAAGAATGCGCATCAATCCGACGACTGCGCACTTCGCCGCCGCATAGGTGGCCTGGCCCCGTATTCCGAGTAGCCCGGCGACCGAAGTCGTGAGGATGATCTTCCCATAGTGTTGTGCGACCATGTACGGCCAGGCAGCCTTCACCGTGTTGACCGGCCCGCCGAGGTGCACGCGCCAATAGTGATCGAAATCATCAAGGGTGGCGTCCTCGAATAGCTGGCTTCCGCAGATACCAGCGTTGTTCACGAGAAGGTCTACTCTCCCGAAATGCTTGATGGTCGTCGCGATCAAGTCGCTGCCACCTTCAGGACTGGAGACATCGCTGTCATTCGCGATGGCTTCGCCTCCACGCGACCGAATGAGGTCGGCGACCTGTTCCGCTATCGTGGAGTCCTTCCCGAACCCCGATACGTCGGTCCCCAGGTCGTTCACCACGACCCGGGCCCCGCGTTCGGCGAGGAGTTCGACGTATGCCCGCCCCAGCCCGCGGCCTGCCCCAGTCACGACCGCGACCTTCCCCTCCAACGAAATTCGTTCCGTCATCTCGCTATCCTTTTCCGGCAAAGATTGAATGCGTCTGCGCGCAACCGTGACACCAACTGTTGGGGCGCTATGTCCCTTTGGCAAAGCCAGATACACGTCCCCCACAATCGACGATGCGTCCGCTTCCGGGAAGTTCCCTGATGTCCGCTTATGTGAAGGTTTCGGATGCCGGCCCCATGACGGTGGGGCGGTGCGCACGGGGCCGGCGTCCGCAAGCCTCCAAGGGAGATGCTATGGGGCGGCGGCGAGGATATTGCATCCATCGTTGCTGATGTGAACCGATGGAGCGCCCCATGCAGAAATTGAACGATCTGAGCCGATCCCCGAGCCCCCTCGATCCGGACGGCACGCTGATCGCCGTTATCGAACTGAGCCTGTCGAGCTGGC
>NZ_JADPKQ010000343.1:0-4894 GCF_023074015.1 Bradyrhizobium sp. 142 | reverse complement strand
CGCATAGAACAGATGACCCTGCTCACTCTTGCACCGACCCATCATCGAAATCTCCGTCGATGGCCGCTTTACCTAGACGGAATCACGGTTCGCCCTTCTCCTCAAGACAGTTCTGCAACAAAATCGGCCACTTGCGGACTTCGTCATTCCAACTTCGGTGCCGATAGCTATTCCACGGCCTTGCACAGTCCTTTTTCTTGCCAGCCGTGATCGTGTGCCCGATTGACCCAAGGTTCCCGCGTATCGTGCAGGACGAGCGCTAATGCACGCCGTTCGATATTGCCCGTGGCGGTCAGCTTGTGCGGGACGTTCGCGAGCACAATGACTGGCTTGCCTCCCGGTCGGCCGATTTGCCTGCCGTCTGGCGTCTCCATGCATTCCTCGCCTTGGAGGACGTGAATCAGCTCTGGTCCTGCGTGACGGTGAACCATCGTGGTTGCACCGGGCAGCATGATCGCCTCAGCGTAAGTGGCCGTATACTCAAGTTTAGCATCCACATCGAACGGCCCGAGTGTAGCAACATGCTCACCGCCCTCGGGCCGATTCTCTGTCCCGATGGTGAACAGCCAGACCTTGCCAAGTGCTTCGATGACGGTGGAATACGGTCCCATGGAATTCTCGGCCTGCGTTCGCGATGCAAAGCTGGCGATGTGCCAAAAGAGCGGCCCGCTCGGCATCTTTCCGAGCCTGTCTGATATGAGCAGATAACAACCGCGCTCAGTTTGTCGCTCAGCAACCGGCACGCATCCAGGAGGTCCTCGAAGTGGGTCGATTTGCGCGGAGACCGGCCTCCCAAGGAGCGCAGTCAGCAATCCGACGAGCAATGCAAGGACGTGAAAATTCATGGCGCAAACTCCAGCGCGTTGGACACGCGGGCACGGGCCAGCCCGCGCGCATGCCGAAGCAACATTGCGCGGCGTGAATATACTACTGCAACTTTGGCGGCGCTAGCTTTACCGATTGCCCCATCAACACCGAATTTTTAAGTGCTGCCGGATCAAACAGCGCGAAGTCGGCAATGGGTCCAACAGCGGCCATCCAAGGCTTGGGGCGTCTCATTTTGCATAGGCGGGCGCGGCAAAAGGGCGTAACCTCCGGCTGTAAGTTAGGAAACGTCGCAACCAAAAATTTAGAGGGAGGGACGAAATGTTCACTAAGCGCGAATTTCTTCATTCCGCCGCCTTGGCTAGCTTTACCGCTACAATGACGAGGTCCTCTCCGGTGAGAGCGCAGACGAGCGCCGACCGCCCAGCCTTCTTCAAGGCAAAGGACATTGCCGAGGCCGGCTTCATCTTTGGCCTGCCCATCGTGATGAACTACGCGGTCATGTACGAATACGCCGTTGATCGTAACTCGGGACAGTTCAAGGCCCCGTTTAATCAGATCAAGAACGAACCCAACGTATTCACCTACAAAGATACGGCCATTGTAACGCCGAACAGTGATACGCCGTATTCGTTCGTTTGGATGGACCTGCGGGCGGAGCCGGTCGTCCTTTCGGTTCCTACGATGGACCCGAAACGCTATTATTCAGTCATGCTCTGCGACGGCAATACCTACAACTACGGCTACATTGGCACCCATTCCACTTGGGAGTGAGGCGGGCGATTACATGGTTGTCGGGCCGACTTGGCAAGGTGCGACCCCGCCGGGCATTAAAAAGGTATTCCGGTCGAGCACGGAGTTGTCGGTTGCGGGATATCGCACACAGCTTTTCAATGCGGACGACCTCGACAACGTCAAGATGGTTCAGGCTGGCTACAAAGTGCAGATGCTTTCCGCCTACCTGACCCAGCCAGCACCGCCGCCCGCCCCAATCATCGACTTTCCGAAAATCGACAAGGAGTTGGTCAAGAAAAACTTTTTCGAGTATCTCGACTTCGCGCTACAGTTTGGACCTCCGCAAGAGAATGAAAAGGAGATGCGCGCCCAGCTTGCACGCATCGGCGTCGGGCCGGGCAAAACAATGAACTTCAAAGACCTGTCGGTGGAGGACAAGCTCGAAATCGGCTTGGGCATGAAAGAAGGTAATCGAAAGGTCGAGGAGGCCGTCGCCAATCTGGGCAAGTCAATCAACGGCTGGCGCGTGGCCTCGATACCGGGCGACAATGCTCACTACAATGGCGATTGGTTAAAGCGCGCTGTTGCCGCGCAGGCGGGCATATACGGCAACGATGCTGTGGAAGCGATGTACCCACTCACGCGCGTTGATAGCGATGGTCAGACACTCGACGGCAGCAAAAATAACTACACGCTGACGTTCCCCCCAGGTCAGCAGCCGCCAGTCAATTCCTTCTGGTCACTGACGATGTACGACGGGAAGACGCAGCTGCTAATCGAAAACCCGATCAATCACTACCTCATAAACTCACCGATGTTGCCGGGGATGAAGACGAATGCCGATGGAGCGTTGACGCTCTACATCCAGAACAAGTCGCCCGGCTCGGACAAGGAAGCCAACTGGCTGCCAGCGCCAAACGGCCCGATCTACCTTGTGATGCGGCTCTACTGGCCAAAGACTGAGCACCCTTCGATCCTTCCAGCGGGTGAGGGAACGTGGCAGCCGGCCGGCTTGAAGCGAGTTTCATAGAGGCAACACAGAAGGCGGCCTCTTGCCAGGACCCGCTTGGCTTTTTTTCGGGGGGCCGCCCCTTGTTGCCGAAAGATGCGATGTCGCCTTTGGATCAAAATGCGAAGAACTCAACCTGAGCAAATCTGGTCTGCCATGCCTCGGAGAGCGGACCTCAGTGAGGTGCGCCGCCACTTCGGTGGTGGGCCAAGGGACTAAACCGCTCGCGCGGTAGGACGCTGCGGCTGGCAGCGCAGCCAAGAGGATAGCGTAACGGGCGTCCTGTTTTGAGATGAGGGGTTCGCAACCTTCACACAAAACAGGAGCATCCCCATGACCGACGAGGCAGTGAGCCCGCTGCGCCGGCGCATGATCGAAGACATGACGATCCGCAAGTTCGCGCCGAAGACCCAACATGACTACGTGCAAAGAATCAAGAACTTCGCCCCCTGGCGTCACATCATTGTTCGTCCAGTCTTCAAAAACCGTTCCGTCACCTATGGCAGCATCGCGCTTATCCATTGTCGTGCTTCCCTTCAACAACCTAAGTGGCGATCCGGGACAGGATTATTTCGCTGATGCGGTCACCGACAGCCTGACAACCGATCTCTCGCGAATTCAGGGCAGCTTCGTTATCGCACGCAACACAGCATTCACCTACAAGGGCAAGTCGATCGATGCCCGCCAGATCGGGCGTGAACTAGGTGTCCGCTTCGCGCTCGAAGGTAGCGTACAGCGCGCCGGCGATCAGGTTCGGGTCAACGCGCAGCTGATCGATACAGAGACGGGCGGCCATGTCTGGTCGGACCGTTTCGATCGTCCGCGGAGCAGCTATCTGGAATTGCAGGATGACATAACTGGCCGGATCGCCCGCATGTTGGGCTTGGAACTGGTTGTTCTGGCGGCTCACAGCATCGAACTGGAGCACCAAACCAATCCCACCGCGGCGGATTTCGCTTTGCAGGGATGGGCTGCGGTGTACAAGCCGACCACGCCCGAAACGCGTGAGGAAGCTCGGCGCTTGTTCGAGCAGGCGCTCGCAATTGATCCGCATACGCTAAGGGCAATGACAGGACTTTCCCTGACACTGACCAATCTGGTTATCAATGGACAATCGCCCGACCCGGCAGGAGATTTACGTCGTGCCGACAAGCTTTCGCAGCAGGCAGTCGGTCTCGATCCGAATAATGCGGCCGCTCATGCCTTGCGCGCCCGCGTCCTTCAGGCACAGCGGCGGCAGAAGGAGGCTGCCGAGGAGTACAGGATCTCGCTGCAAATCAACGGCAACATACCGACAACGACGCTTTTTCTTGGTGAGACGTTCGTCTTCACCGGGAAATCTCTTGACGCAATCCCGTTGTTCGAACGCGCCATTGAACTCAGTCCGCGCGACCCGGGTCTTGGAACGTGGCAGTTTGAAATGGGGCGGGCGATGATCCTGCTCAGGCGTGACGATGAGGCGCTAACCTGGCTCAGCAGGTCGGTGGCGACGAATCCCAGACTGGCATATGGCCAGCTTTACTACGCCGCGATCATGGCTATCAAAGACGATCTATCAGCTGCCCGCGCGGCACTGGCGGAAGCGGGTCGCTTGAATCCGAACTACACCAGTCTTGCGAGATTCCGGGCCACCGAACCTGTCGGACGATCCTGCCTACGTAGAGCAGCGCGCTTATGTGGAACAAGCGCTACGCAAAGCGGGGCTGCCGGAACAGTGACTTTCCGCAGGTGGCCCATCAGCGAAGTAGCGCCCCGCCTGGTTGAAGTTCGCACAGGGAGGCATAGCGGACTAGATTTGCTCAGGTTGAGTTCTTCGCATTCTGACCCATATGTATGGTCCGGCCGCGCGTTGCAAGAGGTTTCGTCAACCTGGCAGATGCGGTCTTGCATCAATGTATCCGGCCTCTGATTGGAGCGTGTTGTGCTCCGGGCCATCATGGATATCAGCGCGCATTCGAGCTGATTAGCGGACAGGCCTCGAAGGGGCCATTCGGGTCACCAGTGTTCGCATGCGCCGGGAAGACCGATTCTCCATCGTCGTCTCAATCCTCTCGCAGACCTCGGCGGGTAAGGGATGTTGGTTACGTCATCGATAGCTCCTCACTTCGCACTGTTCCTTTGTTCGTGCCTGGCGGTCGTTCCTTCGTCCCGGCCTGCGCGCGCAGACGCGCCGCGCGCAAGGGCCGTCAAGGCCGGCCGTCGTGCTGTTCTGACGGCTTGCTCGATCGCTGCCAGGCTGCGCCTTGACGGCCCCGAGCACGGCGCGAGGATCAAGCAGGTCGGGACGCCATCTCATCTGTCTTGACGCACTCGAAGGCGCGCCCC
>NZ_JADPKQ010000383.1:0-5044 GCF_023074015.1 Bradyrhizobium sp. 142 | reverse complement strand
GCCCTTTTCTGTGTCTCGACAACCAGAAAGTATCCGGTTCACGCTGGATTTGCCGGGCATGCGCTGCGGCATAGTGAATCATTCCCGGGACAGCCCTGCCCTTGTGGGAGAGGGTGGCTCGCCGCACAGCGGCGAGACGGGTGAGGGGTCTCTCTCTGCGCGTGAATCTCTTACGTCAGAATTCTCGGAGGCGACCCCTCATCCGGCGCTTCGCGCCACCTTCTCCCACAAGGGGAGAAGGGAAAGCAGAGCGCGCGTCAGCTCAGCTCGCGGCTTCCAGCCGCACTTCCGTGAGCAGCCGCATCGCCGCATCGGCGTCCATCGGCTCGCCGAAGGCAAAGCCTTGCGCGTATTCGCAGCCCATCTGGTAGAGCTCGACCGCGTCGGAATCGGTCTCGGCGCCTTCCGCCACGACGTCCATGCCGAGGTCGTGCGCGAGCGCGATGATCGACTTCAGGATCACCGGGCGGGTGCCGCGGTTGGTGGTGCGCACGAACGACTGGTCGATCTTGATCGTGTCGAACGGGAAGCGCTGCAGATAGGCCAGCGAGGAATGGCCGGTGCCGAAATCGTCGAGGGAGAGCCCGGTGCCGAGCTCGCGGATCCGCGTCAGCATCTGCGCCGCGTGCTCCGGATTCTCCATCACTAGCGATTCCGTCAGTTCCAGCTTGAGCGTGCCGCGCGCCACCGACGAGCGCGACAGCACGGTGCGGATGTCGTGGATCAGGTCGTGGCGCAGCAATTGGCGCGAGGAGACGTTGACGGAAGCGAAGATCGGTTCGCGCGAGCGCATCGCGCGTTGCCAGATCGAGAGCTGCTTGGCGGTCTGGTCGAGCACGAACATGCCGAGGTCGACGATCAGTCCGGTCTCTTCCGCAATGGTGATGAATTCCGACGGCGCCATGCGCCCGAGTTTGGGATGATCCCAGCGGCACAGCGCCTCGAAGCCCGCGATCGACCGGTCCTCGAGCCGCACGATCGGCTGGTACAGGATCGTGAGCTCCTGCCGTTCGATGGCGCGGCGCAGCTCGCTCTCCAGCGTCAGGCGGTCGGTCTTGCGCGCGCGCATCGCCGGCTTGTAGACGTCGATGCGGTCGCCGCCGATGCGCTTTGAATGATACATCGCCAGCTCGGCGTCCTTGATGATTTCGTCGGTGAGCTGGGCTTGCGGATCGGAGAGCGCGAGGCCGATCGAGGCGGTCAGGAAGATTTCGCGGTCGTTGAAGGCGATCGGCGCGCGGATGGTCTTGCGGATGGTCTCGGCGAAGGCGGTGATGCGGGCGGGATCCTGCTCCGACAGCAGGATCAGGCCGAACTGGTCGCCGGCAAGCCGCGCCAGCGTATCCTGCGGCTTCAGGATGCGGGTGAGGCGGCGGGCGAGGGTGAGCAGGATGGAATCGCCGACCGCGATGCCGACGGAATCGTTGACCTGCTTGAAGCGGTCGAGGTCGATCACCATCAGCGTCGGCCGCAGCGTCGGCATGGTCTTGGCGAAATGCGCCACCGCACCTAACCGGTCCATGAACAGCTTGCGGTTGGGCAGGCCCGTGAGATTGTCATGCACGGAATCGTGCAGCAGGCGCTCTTCGGCGATGCGCTGCTCGGTGACGTCGGTGAGGGTGCCGACCACGCGCGAGACCTCGCCGTCGGAGCCGACCACCGGGCGCGCCTTCAGCGCGAACCACATGAAATGACCGTCCGGCGTGCGCAGGCGAAAATCTTGCACCAAGCGGCCGCGGCGCTGGTCGAGCACGCTGTCGAGCGCGGCGCGGAAACGATCCTGGTCGAGCGGATGCAGCACCTCCAGCCACGATGCCGCCGGGCCTTCCAGCGTGCCGCGCTTGAGGCCGAGCAGGGCCTCGGTCTCGGGACTGGTGAACACCTTGTCGGCGGAGACGTCCCAGTCCCAGATCAAATCGCCGGAGCCGGCCAGCGCCAGCGCCCGCCGCTCGATGTCGGAAACGACGCCGGTGGTGGCGCTGCCGCCGGCAAAGGCGTGCTGCATCACGGTAAATCCGATCAGCATCACGATCAGCACCAGGCCGCCGAGCAGCGCGGGGCCGACGATGTCGTTGGTGACGGAGCCCGCCACCGTCATGCCGGCCGCGACCACCCAGACCACCAGCAGGAACCAGGTCGGGATCAGCAGCACCGCGCGGTCGAAGCCGTGGGTCGACAGATAGACAATCAGCGCGAAGCCGGCGAAGGCGATCAGCACCAGCGATATGCGCGCGATGCCGGAGGCGACGGCCGGATCGAACAGAGCGAGCGCCACCAGCGAGCCCAGGAAGGCCAACCAGCCCACCGTGATGTGCGAGTAGCGCACGTGCCAGCGGCTCAAATTGAGATAGGCGAACAGGAACACCAGCAGCGTCGCCGCCAGGATGGCTTCACCCGCCGCGCGCCAGATGCGCTCGGCGTTGTTCGACATGTCGAGCACCTTGCCCCAGAAGCCGAAATCGACGCCGATATAGACCAGCACCGCCCACGCAAGCGCCGCAGCCGCCGGGAACATGATGCTACCCTTGACGACGAACAGGATGGTCAGCACCAGCGCAAGCAGGCCGGAGATGCCGATCACGATGCCCTGGTAGAGCGTGAAGGAATTGACCTTGTCCTTGTAGGATTCCGGCTCCCACAGATAGAGCTGCGGCAGCTTGTCGGTGCGCAGTTCCGCGACGAAGGTGATGACGGCACCCGGGTCGAGCGTGACGCGGAACACGTCGGCGGTCGGGCTTTCCTGCCGCTCCGGCCGGTCGCCGGTCGAGGGCGTGATGGTCGCGATGCGCGACAGCCCGAGGTCGGGCCACAACAGGCCGGAGGAGACAATGCGGTAGTGCGGGGCGACAATCAGGCGGTCGAGCTGGTCGTCGGTGTTGTTGGCGAGCGCGAACACCACCCAGTTCTGGCCACCTTCGCGGGCGCGCACCTCGATGCGGCGGACGATGCCGTCGGTGCCCGGTGCGGTCGAGACCTGGATGCGGTCGGCATCGCTGCGCTGATGCTCGAGCACGCCGGTGAGGTCGATCGCGGGCGCGTCGCTGCGGACGCTGACAGCGTCGAGCGCGCGTGCAGGGGACGCGGCGACAAGAATCATGAGGCCCAGCGCGATGGGCGCGAGGCACCTGATCAGACGCAAGGTCAGTTCTCCGCGTTCGACGCAAACTCTGGTGGCAAGACGATTTCAGACCGGACCGAATTGGTTCGGCGCGTCGCGATAGATGGCACGAAAGCAAGGAAAATCAAAGGGTTTCCACCTTGCCCTGTCGGCGGGAGGCCTAGACCTCCAACACAATTTTGCCTATATGCGCGCTGGTCTCCATGCGCCGGTGCGCGTCGGCGGCCTTTTCCAGCGGGAATGAGCTGTCCATCAGCGGTTTTACGCGTCCTTCGCGCAAAAGCGGCATGACCTTCTCCTCGATCGCCGCGACCATCGCCGCCTTATCCGCATTCGTACGGGGGCGCAGCGTGGAGCCGGTATGGGTTAACCGCTTCACCATCACCTTGGCGATGTTGACGTTGACCTTGGGGCCGTTGAGGGTCGCGATCTGCACGATGCGGCCGTCGACCGCGGCGGCGTCGTAATTGCGGTCGACATAGTCGCCTGCGACCATGTCGAGGATCAAATGGGCGCCGGCATTGCCGGTCTCTTCCTTGACCACGGCGACGAAGTCTTCCGTCTTGTAGTTGATGGCGCGGTCGGCCCCTAACTTGAGGCAAGCCTCGGCTTTGTCGGCGCCGCCGACGGTGACGATCACCTTGGCGCCGAACGCCTTGGCAAGCTGAATCGCCATGGTGCCGATGCCGGAGGAGCCGCCGTGGATCAGCAGCGTCTCGCCGGCCTTGAGGCCGCCGCGCTCGAACACGTTGTGCCAGACCGTCATCAGCGTTTCCGGCAGCGCGCCGGCTTCCTTGATCGACAGCGCCGGCGGCACGCTCATCGCCTGGCCGTCCTGGGCGATGCAGTACTGCGCATAGCCGCCGCCGGCGACGAGCGACATCACCTTGTCGCCGATCTTGTGCCGCCTGGCATTGCTGCCCACCGCCACCACTTCACCCGCGATCTCGAGGCCCGGCAGGTCGCTGGCGCCGGGCGGCGGCGGATAGGCGCCGGAGCGCTGCGCCACGTCGGGCCGGTTGACGCCGGCCGCCTGCACCTTGACCAAAATTTCGTCGGGACCGGGTTGCGGAACGCTGCGTTGTTCCGGCACCAGCACCTCCGGTCCACCGGGCTTGGAGATGGCGACCACCGTCATTTGCGCGGGCAGCTTGTCCATGATTTGTCCTTGAGCAAAGGTACGGGATGAACGAGGCCATTGATTAGCCAGCATGGTCCAGGCTGGCAACCGTCCCGGTCTTGTTCGGCGCGCGAATGCAGGAGGAACGACGATGGCGATGGAAGAGGACGACCAGCCGCGCAGGAAGATCAGCCACGAGATCGGACAGGACCTCTCACTCTTGTCGCTCGACGAACTGACCGAGCGCATCACCCTGCTCAAGACCGAGATCGCAAGACTGGAGGAAGCCGCCACCAAAAAGCGCGCGTCGCGTGATGCGGCGAACAGCGTGTTCAAGTCTTAGGAATTCGGCGGAGAAGCGCGAGCCGCCTCCACGGCGTCGTGGCCGGGCATAGCCGTCCGAAGGACGGCGTCGCTCCGCTCGCCTATGTCCCCGGCCATCCACGTTCTTGATCTCTCGCCGACAGAAAGAACGTGGATGCCCGGGACAAGCCCGGGCGTGACGGCCAGCTTGTTCCGCACCCCGCTCGGCCACTGACCGACATGGCTAACGAACCCTCAAAAAAATCGTTCGTTTACTCCACATTAAGCTTTCGGGTTTATGACTGGAACTGTCCTCGTTTGGACACCGAGTGGCTCCTGTCCACTCTGTTTGACGCCTCCCTGTTATCAACTTTCAAAGCCGCCGGTTTTCCGGCGGCTCTTTTTTGGTGTGCCGAGCATGTTCGACAGCTTGGAGGTGGAAGTCCTTTACCCAGCCTGATGGCGGCGAAGGGTTAGCGAAGCGCAAGGGCGTCATCGCGAGA
>NZ_JADPKQ010000285.1:0-5180 GCF_023074015.1 Bradyrhizobium sp. 142 | reverse complement strand
CCTACTTCAACCTTCCGCCGCTCCGCGTGGCGGCCTAATCTCGGCAGAGGCTCCACTTATCGACGCGGAAAGTCTGTTCAGACAAGCGGGACCAGCTCTCAGCACGTGAACGATGCGATGCACGGTCGGGCGGGTCAGCCCGGTTGCCTGCACCACCTCGGCCAGCGGCACGCCGGCCTCGCGGCCCGCGGCGAGAATGCGCAGCACCGCGAGCGCGCGTCGGATCGCCTGCGCGCCCTGTCGCGGTTCTGTCATGCGGCGGGCGGACCTTGCGGAACTCGTCTTGTCCATAATATGGACAAGAACGCCACAATTCACTCGACAGGTAAAGCGCTCATCTGGAGATTGCGCTCCGATCGAGATGCCATGCGTGAGTCAGGCATTCGATGCGAATTGGAAGCGCCGCCGGGAGGTTAACACGAGATTAATCTGGATTGCCATAGCTGCCGCTGCAATGCTCGCGGGTCCCGCCGCGGGCCAGCAATGGCCGGCGCGCAACGTCAAGCTGATCGTGCCTTATCCCGCCGGCGGCAATGTCGACAGTGCGGCGCGCATTATCGCCGACAAGCTGCAGGAAAAGCTCGGCCAGCCCTTCATCATCGAGAACAAGGCCGGCGCCGGCGGCATGATCGCGGGCGAAGCTTTCGCGAAATCTGCGCCCGACGGCTACACGCTGTTCGTCGGCGCCAACGGTCCGGTGCTGTTCGCGACCGAAATCAACAAGCGCGACGCCTATAGCTGGAAGAAAGACTTCCTCCCCATTTCGACCATCTCGATGACGCCGCTGGTGCTCGAGGTCCACCCGTCGGTGCAGGCCACGACCTTCAAGGAATTCGTCGACCTCGCCAAGCGCGAGCCAGGCAAGCTGACGATGGCTTCGCCCGGTCCCGGCACCACCAACCACCTGCTCAGCGAGCTGATGCAGTCCAGCCTCGAGCTGCAATGGGTCACCGCGCACTACCGCGGCAACGCGCCGGCGGTCAACGATCTGCTCGGCGGGCAGGTGCAGTTCGCGTTCGACCAGCTGTCGGTCAGCCTGCAGCACATCAAGGCCGGGCTGTTCCGGGCGCTCGCTGTCACCAGCCCGCACCGCTTGAAGTCGCTGCCAGACGTCCCGACCTTCGCCGAGCTCGGCTACAAGGATTTCGACGGCCAGACTTTTACCGGCCTGTTCGCGCCCGCAGGCACGCCGGCGCCGATCGTCGAGAAGTTGCATGAGGCGCTGACCGGAATCCTGAAAGACCCCGGCGTGATCGACAAGTTCGACAAGCTGGGTGCCGAAGCCACGCCGATGACGCCGGACGAGTTCAGGGCCTATCTGGAGCGCGAGGACGCCAAATGGATTCCCGTGGTGCGCAAGGCCAACATCAAGGCGGATTGACCGATGCGGATCGATCCCGGCGAGCTCGGCGCGGAGCGCATCTACCGGCTGATGACCGGCATCGTGGTGCCGCGCCCGATCGCCTGGGTGACGAGCCTGTCGCGCAGCGGCGTGCTCAACCTCGCGCCGTTCAGCGCCTTCACCTTCGTGTCGCAGAAGCCGCCGATGCTCGCCATCAGCGTCGGCCGCAAGGGCACCGATTACAAAGACACCGCGCACAACATCCTCGACACCGAGGAATACGTCATCCACATCGCCGATACCCCGCTGATGCAGGCAGTGCATGACAGCTCCATCGAGCATCCGCCTGAAATCAGCGAGGTCGCGGAGCTCGGCCTGGAGACGCTTGACTGCGAGCGCATCAAGGTGCCGCGGCTTAGCGTTGCACCCGTGGCGATGGAGTGCCGTTTCCGGCAGTGCCTTGAATTCGGCGACGCCCGCAGCCGGCTGATCGTCGGCGAGGTCGTGATGTTCCACATTCGCGACGGCCTCGTGAACAACGGCAAGGTCGAGACCGCGGCGCTCGACCCGATCGCCCGCATCGGCGGGCCGCGCTACGCCCGTCTCGGCGAGATCGTGACGCTCGGCGCCGTGTTCCAGACTCCCAAATCGACCGACTGAGCGCGCAGCGCGCGTCGCTGAACATTATTGGAGAGAACCACCATGCGACTGCTGAGCTATCTCTTCGAAGGAGAGCCGCGTTACGGCGCAGCCGTTGCGGGCGGTGTGGTCGACCTGACCAGGCGGATCGGCCGCGACTTCTCCGACGTCAAGGCGCTGATCGCGGCCAATGCGCTGGCGGATGCGCAGGAGGCGGTGTCCGGGCAGAAGCCGGATCATGCGCTCGAGGACCTCGTCCTGCTGCCGCCGGTGCTGGCGCCGGAAAAGCTCTGGTGCATCGGCGTCAACTACGCCGAGCGCAACGCGGAATACAAGGACAGCTCCGACCTGCCGAAATATCCGAGCCTGTTCGTGCGCAGCATGTCCTCGATGACCGGCTCCGGCCAGCCGATCGAGAAGCCGAAAGTATCGGACCAGCTCGATTACGAAGGCGAGCTCGTCATCGTGATCGGCCATGGCGGCCGCCACATCCCGCGCGACAAGGCCTTCGCGCACATCTTCGGCATGACATTGTGCAACGAGGGTACGGTGCGGGACTGGCTGCGCCACGGCAAGTTCAACGTCACGCAGGGCAAGAATTTCGACCGCTCCGGCAGCATCGGTCCGTGGATCGTCACCGCGGACGAGCTCGATCCGCGCGGCCCTCACGACATTATCACGCGCGTCAACGGCGAGGTGCGGCAGCAGGACACGACCGAGCGGCTGATGTTCCCGTTCGACTTCCTGATTTCCTATCTCTCCACCTTCGCCACCTTGAAGCCCGGCGACATGATCGTGACGGGCACGCCGACAGGAGCGGGCGCCCGCTTCGATCCGCCGCGCTGGCTCAACGTCGGCGATGTCGTCGAGGTCGAGTCCAGCCGTATCGGCGTGCTGCGCAACACCGTGGCCGCGGAGAGCTGAGCCATGCTCGACGCCGCTACGATCGAACGTCTCGCCGCGCGCCTCGATGAAGCCGAGCGCACCAAGGCGCTGGTCCCGATGTTCTCGAAAGAGTATCCTGATTTCACCATCGAGGATGCCTATGCCGTCCAGCGCGCCTGGACCAAACTCCAGCTCGGCCGCGGCCGCGTCATCAAGGGTCACAAGATCGGCCTGACCTCGAAGGCGATGCAGAACGCGGTCGGCATCTCCGAGCCCGATTACGGTGTGCTGTTCGCCGACATGTTCTACGCCGATGCCGGCCCGATTCCGTTTGACCGCTTCCACGCGCCGCGGATCGAGGTCGAGCTCGCCTTCGTGCTGAAGGCGCCGCTGCGCGGTCCCAACTGCACCATCTTCGACGTGCTCAACGCCACCGATTATGTGACGCCGGCGCTGGAGATCCTGGAGACGCGCATGCACCGCGTCGATCCCGAGACCGGCAAGACCCGAAAGGTCATGGACACGATTTCGGACAACGCGGCCAACGCCGCATTGGTGCTCGGCGGCCGGCCGTTCCGCCCGCTGGACGCGGATCTGCGCTGGATCGGCGCTCTGCTGTTCCGCAACGGCGAGATCGAGGAGACCGGCCTTGCCGCCGGCGTGCTCAATCACCCGGCGAACGGCATCGCCTGGCTCGCCAATCGCCTCGCGCCGCATGACGAGCATCTTGCCGCCGGCGAGGTGGTGCTGGCCGGATCGTTCACGCGGCCGGTCGACATCCGCCGCGGCGACACCTTCCACGCCGATTATGGCGCGTTCGGCTCGGTGTCGTGTCAGTTCGTCTGAACCAGCAATAAAGAAGGAGCGCACCATGACGGCTCAAACGCGGCGCAAGAGCATCTACATCGGCGGCTTCAAGCACGCAAATCCGATTCCGAACGCCTGCCGCATCGGCAATCTCGTGATGTCCGGCGTCATCCTGGGCCGCGATGGCGCGACCGGCGCCATGCCTTCGAGCCTGGAGGCGCAGTGCGCCAACATGTTCGCGCACATGAAGGCGACGGTGGAGGCCGCCGGCGGCTCAACGGACGACATCATCAAGATGACGGTGTGGCTGAAGGACCGCACGCAGCGCGGACCCGTCAATGTCGAGTGGCTGAAAATGTTTCCAGACGAGCATTCGCGCCCGGCGCGCCACGCATTGCCGATGGACAACATAGACGGCGGCGCGCTGGTGCAGTGCGACTTCACCGCCGTGATCGACTGAGGGAGCTCTGCCCATGCCGGCCTATCTACCGTTCGACCCCAATCCGCGCCGCCCGGTCAAGGCGCCGCCGCCGAAGACTGTCGACAGCCAGTTTCACGTGCTGGGTCCCGTCGACAAATATCCGGAGCGTCCCGGTGCGGCCTATCGGATGCCGACCGCGACCTGGGAAGCGGCGCTGCGCGTGCACAAGACGCTCGGCATCGAGCGCGGCATCATCGTGCAGACCACGACCTATGGCGCCGACCATGCCGTCGTGCTCGACGGCCTTGCCGCCATGGGCCCGAACTATCGCGGCTGCGCCAACGCGCTGGTATTCGCCGAGGCGAACGACGCCTATCTCGCCAAGCTGCATGATGCCGGCGTGCGCGGCGCGCGTTTCAGCTTCCGCCAGGAGCTCGGCGCCGTGCCGTCGGACGCCGATTTCGCCCGCGCGATTGCGCGCATCCGCGAGCTCGGCTGGTACGTCAAGATCCAGCCCGAGAAGGACGGCATCATCTCCAGCGTCGCCAAATACGAGAATCTCGACGTGCCCGTACTGATCGACCACATGGCGCGGCCCGACCCGGAAGCCGGCAAGGACGATCCGAACCTGCGCAAGATGCTCGCGTTGCTCGCCAAGGGCAATTTCTGGGTGATGCTGTCGCTCGGCGAGAAGACCTCGAAACTCGGTCCGCCCTACGACGACGTGATCCCGATCGCGCGCGCCTATATCGAGGCGGCACCAGGCCGCTGCGTCTGGGCCAGCGACTGGCCGCACCCGGTCTCCGTCATGCAGCCGCCCAACGACGCCGATCTGCTCGAACTGATGTACCGCTACGCCCCTGATGAGGCGACGCTGGAGAAGATCTTGGTGCACAATCCGGCGAAGCTGTTCGGGTTTGCGGATTAGAGGGCTCTTGGGGATTGTCCCATGGCGGATACACCCTCTCCCCAGCCCTCCCCCGCAAGCGCAGGGCTGTCCCGGGAATGATTCACTATGCCGCAGCGCATGCCCGGCAAATCCAGCGTGAACCGGATACTTTCTGGTTGTCGAGACACAGAAAAGGG
>NZ_JADPKQ010000325.1:0-5265 GCF_023074015.1 Bradyrhizobium sp. 142 | reverse complement strand
GTTCGAAACCGCGTTCGCGCAAAACAAGGCACGATAACGCATCATGGCAACCGCACTGTCACAGAAATTATCGTGTCTCATTCCAGGGGTGCAGTCCAGCACTGTCACCGTAATTCACTGTCACCGCAATTCGCTTTCTTCCTTGCGCTGTCGCGAGGACGGGTTGCTCTTGGCGAACTCTTCCGCGGCGATGCGGACCGCCTGCTGTGTCGCTGGGTAGCCGCTATAGGGCGCGAGATTGACCAGCGTTTCGATGATCTCTTCCCGGCTCGCACCAACGTTCAAGGCGGCGTTGATGTGGACCCGCAAAGGGGTTTCCGTCGTCGCGGAACCGATGGCAGCCAAAGCCGCGCAGGCGCTGAGTTCACGGGTCTTCAGATCGATGCCACTGCGCGAGAACACCTCGCCATAGGAATGCTCGACGATCATGCGCCCGAGGTCCGGCGCGATGTCGTCGAAGCTACGGACCACGGCGTCGCCTGATGCCGCTGAGCTTTTCGCGAGCAGAGCGTTCCCCCGCTCCAGTCGGTCCGAACGGCTTTCCGTCTCGATGTGCGCGGGGATGTCGACCTGAAGCGTCTGGACGCCGAGCGCGAAGACGCTCCGGGCGACCGAGAATGCGTTGAGGGCCGAAGGGAAGCCACGGTAGACGCTGAGCTGTATCAGCAGCTCGATGATCTCTTCGCGCGCCACCCCATTGGCGATAGCGCCGGCCAGATGAAGACGCAGCGCATCGGCGCGGTTGCCGGTCGCGGCGAGCATCGCGATGATCGCGAGCAGCTTGGCCTTGTGATCGAGGCCGTCCCGAGCCAGCGCCTCCCCGAACCCGAAATCGATCGAAAGCTGCGCGAGGTCGGGCGCGGTGCCGGCGAAGCGATCAAAATAGCCCTGGGCGTCGCCCGCTACGAGCCGCTCCAGCATCTCGCGTCCGGCCCATCCGCGTCCCGCTCCGTCACCCGTCGCGGGCTTGATGGGCTGAAATGCCAGCTCGCGTTCGGCGAACACCGACCGGACGATGCCGACGGCATTGACGGTCGCAGGAAAGCCCAGGACCGCGACCGAGACGAAGAGCAGTTCGACGACCGCTTCGGGGATGCCGCCGGCATTGAGAAAGCCAGCGATATGAAACTTCAATTGCGGCTGGGCGCTTCCGTCGGCCAGCAGCATCGAGACGGTGCAGAGCTGCCTTAGCGGGAGATCCAGCCCCGGGCGGGACAACACATCGCCATAGGGATATTCGACGGTGAGGCGCGACAAATCGGCGGAGGTCTCCGCCAGAGCATTGATCGGTCCATCGAAATTCTCGCCGCCGATCCGGCGGAGCATCTCCAGGCCGCGTGAAAATCGATCCTCATGAGTTTCCGAGGCCATGGCTTGCCCGCTCCGACTGATGGCGAAAGAAATTGCTGCGACGAAGGCAGCCTCAATAAAGCGTCGGCGAGAACTTGCTCTTCCCGTTGCTACGGTGGTGGGACCTGACACTCATGTTCTCCTACTCTGCCATCCGCCCCCGCTTTATTTCAGGTCAAACCTTGCATCGGCGATTGCGATAAATCCAATTCATTCTTAGTATCGCCGTGATGAAGCAGATTCATATTGCTACCGTTGATCTCAATCTGCTGGTCGTCTTCGACGCCCTCGTTGCCGAAGGGCACGCCACGCGCGCGGCCGAGCGGATTGGGCTGACCCAGCCGGCGGTCAGCCATTCGCTCAATCGCCTTCGGGCTCTGTTCGGAGACCCGCCGTTTGTCCGATCCCCGCGCGGCATGACGCCGACGCCACTGGCGCAGGACATTGCGCCGAGTGTTCGGTCGATCCTCGAACTGGTTGAAGGCGTCCTGCTCGGCGGGCGCGCGTTCGATCCGGCCGAAAGCACGCGGCAATTCGTGGTTGGTCTCTCCGACTATGCCGCTTTCGTGCTCTTACCACGTCTGATCGCACGGCTCGATCGCGAAGCGCCGGGCGTTTCTCTGGTTGTCCGCAACACGAGCCGCAGCGTCGGTTTGCCGATGCTCGACGACGGTGCAGTGGAACTCATCGCCGGCAACTTCCCCCAGCCGCCGACCCATATGCGAGAAGAACTGCTATACGAAGAGGACTTCATCTGCGCTGGCCGCGGCGATCACACCGATCTGGCCGATAGTCTCGACCTCGACCGCTATCTCTCGCTGCGCCATCTTCAGGTTTCGATGAAAGGCAATCCGAGCGGCTATGTCGATGCCGTGCTCACTGAGAAAGGATTGAAAAGGAACGTCGTCGTAACGGTCGGCCACTTCTTGATGGCGCCGATGCTGGTCGATGCCTCCGACCTCGTGGCAACGGAACCCCGTCGTCTCTTCGCACCGTTGGCCGGGCGGCTACCGCTCCGACTTTTTCCGCCGCCATTGGATATTCCTTCATTTCGAGTAGTGCAGACTTGGCATGCGCGCCACGACGCCGACCCAGGGCATCAATGGCTGCGACGGGTACTCAGTGAAGTCGGTCAATGGGTTTGAGGGCTAAAGCCCCAATCCCCGCTGCCGCCCCAACTGCCAGGACACCGATCCGCCCTGCACGATGCCACTGACCTCGCGGCCGAGCTGGCGGTCGATGACCGGCCGCCACGGGACAAGCGTGAACTCGTGGGACTTCTCGACCATGTCGAACTGAACCACATCAGCGAGCACCTGATCGCAGTACGGGCCTGCGTGGGTGTGGCTGGCTTGCCCTGCTTTATCGGGGACAGAGACCGCGATCTCGTCCGGATCGCCGAGGACGTGCCGCCGTTCGCGCGCGGATCAGGACGCCGGCAAGTCCCTAAAGGGATCGAGCACAGGCACGCAAAGTGGTTCAAAGTGCCTGGAGTTACGCGACGGGATCGTCAACGTGTGCCGACCGCGCCGATGCCGGCAGGCGAGAGTTGAACAGGCGATTGGAACACCCCGCCTATAGGGAGCGTTTAGATCGGTCGCGGCCTGCTTTCCGCCCCAGGAAACCAGGTTCCTTCCTCCGCCAACCAACCCGTGAGATTGCTCTGGAGAACGTCATGCAGCGACGATCAACATCCCCAGGAGAGCTCAGCCTCGATACCGCGCGTGATTGTGCCGAGGTATCCCGCAGCCCATTTGCCGAGGAATGCCATCTGCGCGTGAGTGGCACAGACAGCGCATACTCCATCTTGGACTATCGTGCGCTCGCTGGCTTCGGCCCGGCACGCCACACGCATCGTTTTGACGACGAGATCATCCATCTGCTCGAAGGCCGGATCGTGATATGGACGCCAGAACGCTGCTTCACCATGACCAACGGCGACATGACCCTGCTGCCAAAAAGGATGCCGCACACCTGGCGTGCCTTCGGCAATGAAGGTGTTCATTTCACCGTCACCGTCGTTCCGGGTGGCTTCGAACGATTCTTCTCCTTGACCGAGCAACGCGGAGTTACCACCACTGATCACGCCGGCCTTGGCGCTGCAGCCCGAGAGGCGGGCGTAGACCCCATAGGACCACCGCTATCGGATGACGAAGTGGTTCAGATTGTCGCCGGAAAAACTAGGCTAGACGGCCATGCTGGCTCGCCCGGGGCGTAGCGCGGCGCAACTCGGCAGCCTGAGAAGAACCATTCATCTCACGTTCGAAAATTTGGCCAACATGAATCGACGAGGTGACCGGGCCGATGAGGCTTGTCAGGCAGTGATCATCCCATACGGCAGCCTTGCACGTTCTGCGCATGGAACACTTGCCGGGAGCATCACGTTGCAGGCCATGAACGTGGTGCTTGATGGTGGTGAAATTTGCCGGCGCTCACGACGGGCCGTGAAAGGACGTCAAATCATTCCCACTCGATGGTTCAGAGGTATGGTAACTCGCTGATTTGGCGTCACAAATCTTTTCGGCACACGACGAAGAACCGTATCCCGGATCCGTCAGAAATTTTCGCTCTTGAATTCAAAGGAGAATTTCGGCGATCCGCGATTTGCTCGGTTTTACAGACTATCGATATCGATTGGTCGATTTTCCTCGGAGTTCTCCGCAAAAGCGGCGTCTCCAGCCTGCCAAAATGACCGTCAGCGATGGTGAAGTCCGTCGCCGTCAGTCGTGTGACCCTCGCGCCGGTTGCGATACGGCGCAACATTCGCGGATTGAACGATGCCGCTTCAAGCGACCGCAGCTCGGCTTCCGAACGGATTGCGGCAAGCGGCGACCTGCCGCGCATCAGTCGCGCGATATGGACAGCCCCGCGAGAAGTGGAGCGTACGCGGCGAGCCTGCGGGATACGAACTCCGTGAAGAGCCGCACGCGCTTCGTCTTGCGTGTCTCCCCCTGTGTGAGGAGCCAAACCGTTCCGTACATGTGCAGGTCGGTGCCCGGCACCCTCACCAGTAGGGGGTCGGCATCGCCAACGAAGCACGGCAGTGTCGTCATGCCGAGCCCTTGCCGTACAGCAACGATCTGCGCCTCGGCGTCCGTGATCCTGAATGGAACCCCCGTGGTGCGAACCTCACCCTCGCTGGCCCAGTCCGGGATTCCATGAATGCTTATGACAATCCACCGGATGGGATCAGGCGCGCCCGCCCGCCACGCGGCTAGTCGATCGCAGGACATGTAGACGCCGCCGAACAGCTCCGGTCCCTTCATGCCGTGAAGATTGAGCGGCAGGGTTTTGCGGTCGTAGACGACGCGGATCGCGACGTCGGCCTCTCGGTTGGTCAGATTTGCCAGCTCGCCGGACGATAAGATTTCCATCTCGATGTCCGGATGCAGACGCGCGAAATCGGCGAAGTCCGGCATGAGCAGGTGTGTCGCGAGGGGCGGCGCCAGCGTCACCCGCAGAAGCCCGCGCACGCTCTGGTCGCGCCCGAAGACGCGCGTCTCGAGCTGGTTCGACGACGCTTCCATCTGGTCCGCGAACTCGAGGACCTCCTCGCCCGCAGCCGTCAGGCGGTAGCCCGAAGGCAGCTTTTCGAACATGTGGACCCCGAGGCGTTCCTCGAGCTGGGCGATGCGTCGCAGCACCGTCGCGTGGTTCACACCGAGGCGCTCCGCGGCAGCCCGCACCGAACCTCCGCGCGCGACGGCAAGAAAGTAGCGAACGTCATCCCAGTCGATCATGGTGCAATCCCGCACCGCGCGGTGCGACTTCCAAAGCCCGTATCTTACACATCGAACGCCGGTATGGGCGGTCATCCTAGTTCTACTGAGTCAGAAAGTCGCAGTACCAAGGATACAGGAATCAGGTATTGGGCGAGATTCACACCAGCGGTAGGTGCTGAGGATGGATCGCCGA
>NZ_JADPKQ010000052.1:0-72078 GCF_023074015.1 Bradyrhizobium sp. 142 | reverse complement strand
GCACGTGATAGCTCCAGTTGCGAACATGCTTGAGGATCAACAACCGCAACACCACCTCGGCCGGCGCGCCCAGCCGACCACGACTGCGGCTCTTGTGCGGCTCTTGGGATGTCGTCTCGCCAGCGCCTCGTACACTGCACCGACGATCTGTTCATCCGCCAGAACCCGGTCAGCATGGGTCATCCAACCTTCGCGAAGATCGCTCACTTCCCCGGCGATCAAGCCGTCGCCGAAGCTCAGTTGCGCTCTGCGCATCTCAATCACGTTTCTTCCTCCCCCGCGGCACCGCCGCATCAGGGCGCAACAGGTCGTGATTGAACGCGCAGATCGCCTCGATCGCGTCTTTCAGCTTCTGGTAATTCTCCAGCCAGCGGCGCACCTCGGCAACGCGCTCACGCCGCACACTGAACTGGCGCACGCGTCCACCCGCATAGCTCACCGTCAGGACATGCACCTGGTGCCCTTCGCCGCGCGCGCATTTCGGGCAGCCGCTCTTGTGACGAACGGTGCGCTCCAGCAACGAACCGCGCAGCAGTTCGCCGGTGACCGGCAGCTTGCCGACAAGCTTCTCACGCGTTTGAAGGGCTCGCTTACGAATCATAAGAATGAATCAATCCGCTTCAAGTCAACGCCAATCCGTTCGACCTTGCAGTTTTCGCCACACCAAGCGATTCTGGCTGCCTCACAAGGTCGCCGAATTTTGCGCCGGAAAGTAGCTATCGGGCCGGCTCGACGATGCGTCTCATCATGCCGCGCACCACCAGCTTGTGGAAGGGCATGATCAGCGCAAGATAGCTTCGCCCGAGCAGATTATGCGTCTGCACCAGCGTGGTCGAGGTGACCTGGCGGCGCGCCGCTGTGCCGCTGACATCGACCACCAGGCGGAAATCGAGATGATAATCGTTGAAGCCCGCCACCAGCCGCTCCGGGGTTTCGCTGAGCACCGGAAACAGGCCGATCAGGCCGCCCGGCGCCGGCGCGCCTTCGCCCGACGTCTTCAGCCCGAACGGCGTTACCAGAACATTGCGCAGGCGCACCAGCGCATCGATCCAGCGCGGTCCGTGCAGCACCATCCGGGTGCAGGCCTGCCGCGCGTCGAGGTTGGCCGTGCCGATCTCGACGCGAAAGGCGTCGATGAACTGCGCGCCAGCGAGCACAGCATTCGCGTCGACATCTGGGGCAACTTCGCGGACCGAGGTCATGCGCCCAATCTGCGCGCCAACATCCGAAACCGCAAGATCAGCAGCCCAGCATAGATAAACGTCCCGATCGACAGCCCAATCCAGACGCCGACGGCACCAAGTCCGGCGTGAAAGGCCAGCATCCAGGCAATCGGGAAGGCGATGCACCAATAGCCGATGGCGGCGAACACCAGCGTCATCCGCGTGTCATTGATGCCGCGCAGCGCGCCGCCCATGATGGTCTGGAGTCCGTCGGCGATGAAGAAGGTCGCGCCGACCAGGAGCAGCATTGCCGTCAGCTCGACGGTAGCCGCGCTGGATTCGCCGCTGCCGAAGAACAGCCGGCCCAGCGCGTAGCGGCCGAGCACGATTGCGATCGTGAGAGCGGAGACCAACGCGATCCCGAGCACGGCGGCGACCAGACCCGCGCGCTTCACCGCGAGCGGGTCGCCGCTGCCGAAGGCGTGGCCGACCCGCACGGTCGCGGCCATGCCAATGCCGAGCGGGACCATGAACAGTACGGCCGTGACCTGGAGCGCGATCTGGTGCGCGGCCAGCGCGGTGGTCGAAATCAGCCCCATCAACAGCGCGGCCGACGAGAACAGGCCATACTCCATCAACAGGGACAGCGAGATCGGGGCGCCGATCATGACGAGCTCGCGCATCAACGGCCAGTCGATCCGCCAGAGATGGGCAAGCGGACGATACTCGGCGAACGGCTTTCGCAAGCCCACAATGGCGATTGCGGCAGCGAAGGTGCCGGCATTGACCAGCGTGGTCGCAAGGCCGGCGCCGAGCAGGCCGAGCTCCGGCAGGCCGAACAGGCCGTGGATCAGGACATAAACCAGCGCGGCATTGGCGGGGATCGCCGCGAGCGTGATCCACAGCGGCGCCAGCGGCCGGTTCACCGCGCTCATCATGCTGCGCAGCGCGACGAAAGCGAGCGCCGGCGCGATGCCCCAGGCCAGCCCGTTCAGATAGTGCTGGGCAAGGCTTGCGGAATGCGGCGCCTGTCCGAGCGCCAACAAGATCCGTTCGCCATAGAGCGGCGAGGCCATCATCGGCAGCGAGATCAGCAGCGCGACCCACAAGCCGGCCCGCAAAGCGTGCCGGAGCCGTCTGACGTCGCCGGCTCCAAACGCCTGCGCCGCCAGCGGCGATACCGCCACCACGAGGCCGAGCCCGAACGTGAAGCTGACGAAATAGACCGTATGCGCCAGCGCGGCCGCCGCCACCGCGTCCTCGCCGAGCCGGCCGATCAGCGCGAGATCGGTCGTCATCATCGCGATCTGCCCGAGCTGCGTCAGCATCATCGGCACGGCCAGCCGCAGCGTCTCGACGAATTCATCGGCGAGATGGTTGGGCTGCACGCCTTGCGGCTGCGAACGAGGCTGGACGATGTCGAGCATGGCGGGTGAATAACACAGCCGCACGTCGAAAACATGGCTTGGCTTTTTTCCCTCTCCCCTGGTGGGAGAGGGTGGCTCGCCGCGTAGCGGCGAGACGGGTGAGGGGTCTGTCTCAGCAGATGCGATCGTGGAGAGAACCCCTCATCCGGCGCTTCGCGCCACCTTCTCCCACAAGGGGAAAAGGGAAGGAGCCCTCAGCCCTTGCGCTCGGGCACGCGCTTGATCCTGGCGCCGAGCGCGTTCAGCCGTTCCTCGATGCGCTCGTAGCCGCGCTCGATCTGGTCGGCATTGTTGATCGTCGATGTGCCCTCGGCGCAGACCGCCGCAAGCAGCATCGCCATGCCGGCGCGGATGTCGGGCGAGGTCATCGGCGCACCGCGCAGGCGGCTCGGTCCGGCGATGATGGCGCGGTGCGGGTCGCACAGCACGATGCGCGCGCCCATCGCGATCAGCTTGTCGACGAAGAACATCCGCGACTCGAACATCTTCTCGAACATCAGGATGACGCCCTCGCACTGCGTGGCGGTGACGATTGCGATCGACATCAGGTCGGCGGGGAAGGCCGGCCAGGGCTGGTCCTCCAGCTTCGGCACGTGGCCGCCGAAATCGTCCTGGATCTTCAGCGTCTGGTTCGAGGGCACGATCAGGTCGTCGCCCTCGACGCGGCAGACGATGCCGAGCCGTTCGAACCCCATGCGGATCGAGCGCAGATGCTCGACGCTTGCGCGCACGATGCGCAAGGGCGAGCGCGTCACGGCGGCAAGTCCGATCAGCGAGCCGACCTCGATATGGTCGGGCTGGATCCTGTAGGTGGCTGAACTTAGCGGCGCCGGCCCGTGCACGATCATGGTGTTGGTGCCGATGCCCTCGATTCTGGCACCGAGCGCGACCAGGAAGTTGGCGAGGTCCTGCACATGCGGCTCGGAGGCGGCGTTGCGCAAATACGTGATGCCGTCGGCGGCCACGGCCGCGATCAGCGCGTTCTCGGTCGCGGTGACGCTGGGCTCGTCCAGGAATACGTCGGCGCCGGTGAGCTTCGAAGCGCGGAATTCAAGCCGGTCGGTCGCGGTCACCTTGGCCCCGAGCTGCTCCAGCGCCAGCATGTGCGTGTCCAGCCGGCGCCGGCCGATGACGTCACCGCCGGGCGGCGGCAGCATCACCTCGCCGCAGCGGGCGAGCAGGGGACCTGCGAGCAGGATCGAGGCGCGGATGCGGACGCAGAGCTCGGGATCAAGATCGGCGGCGCGGATGCTCTTGGCGTGAATGACAAGCGTATTGCGGGCGGTCCATTCGGCCGACGCGCCGACCGAGCGGATCAGCTCGACCAGCGTCTCCGTGTCGCGGATCCGCGGCACGTTCTCCAGCGTCACCGGATGCTCGGTGAGCAGCGCGGCCGCGATGATCGGCAGCGCCGAATTCTTGTTGCCGGACGGCTCGATCGAGCCCGAGAGCCGGTGACCGCCCTCGACGATATATTGGATGGGCGCCACTTGGGTCTCTCGCTGTCGTGTGGGGGCGGGGCCGGTTTGGAGGCGGAAACTACCGAGAATTGAGCGAGGTAGCAATTCTGCACTTGTCGCGGCTGACGGCCGCTCATTGGGCCCGAAGAGGCCTTTGGGCTCGCCGCGTCACAGGACCCTCATGGTGAGCAGCGCGGTACGCGCGTCTCGAACCATGAAGGCCCGGCTCTCGCCCGCGGCCATCCTTCGAGACGCCCGCTTGTCGCGGGCTCCTCAGGATGAGGGCGAATGCAAGCCTCAGATATCGATCGTCGCGCTCAGCGAATGTTCCTGGATGAAGTCGCGGCGCGGCTCGACGACGTCGCCCATCAGCTTGGTGAAGATGTCGTCGGCCTCGTCGACCTCCTTGACCTTGACCTGGAGCAGCGAGCGCGCGTCGGTGTTGAGCGTCGTCTCCCAGAGCTGCTCGGGGTTCATCTCGCCGAGGCCTTTGTAGCGTTGCAGCGTGACGCCCTTGCGGCCGGCGTCGGTGACCGCTTCGAACAGGTCGACGGGGCCGTAGACCATGTGCTCGACATCCTTGCGGCGCAGCTTGCCGGGGCGGGCGTAAACCTCCTGGAGCTTCTCCGTGTACTCGTCGAGCTTGCGGGCTTCGACCGATCCCAGAAAGGCGTCGTCGATGACGGCGGCTTCCTTGACGCCGCGCACCGTGCGCTCGAACTGGAAACCCTGGCCTTCCACGTATTGGCCGATCCAGCCGCGCTCGACCTCCTCGGCCAGAGTGTCCAGGCGGGCGGCAATGTATTGGGCGGCTGCGGCGGCCTTCTCCGGATCGCCGTAGATTGTCTTGTTGAGCACGCCGGTGATGGCGGCCTGCTCGATCACCTTGCGATTGTAGCGGCTGTGCAGGCTGCGCAGGACGCCGCGGACGGTGCGGGCATCGTCGATCAGCGAACGCAGATCGCGGCCGGTGCGATCGCCGCCGGTGCCGGGACTGTAAACGCAATCATCGAGCCCGGTATCGATCAGATAATCCTCCAGCGCCCGCTCGTCCTTCAGGTACTGTTCGGACTTGCCGCGGTTGACCTTATAGAGCGGCGGCTGGGCGATATAGAGATAGCCGCCGTCGATGATATCGCGCATCTGGCGGTAGAAGAAGGTGAGCAGCAGGGTGCGGATGTGCGCGCCGTCGACGTCGGCGTCCGTCATCACGATGATCTTGTGATAGCGCAGCTTCTCGATCGAGAACTCGTCGCTGATGCCGGTGCCGAGCGCGGTGATCAAGGTTCCGATCTGCTCACTGCCCAGCATCTTGTCAGGACGCACGCGTTCCACGTTGAGGATCTTGCCGCGCAGCGGCAGCACCGCCTGGAATTCGCGGTTGCGGCCCTGCTTGGCGCTGCCGCCTGCCGAATCGCCCTCGACGATGAACAGCTCGGACTTCGCCGGGTCCTTTTCCTGGCAGTCGGCGAGCTTGCCGGGCAGCGAGGAGACCGAAAGCGGGCTCTTGCGCGTCAGCTCGCGCGCCTTTCGCGCGGCTTCGCGGGCGGCGGCGGCCTGGATCACCTTGCCGACGATCATCTTGGCTTCGCTGGGGTGCTCCTCGAACCAGGCCTGCAGCGCCTCGTTGAGGACGTTCTCGACCACGGGGCGCACTTCCGAGGACACCAGCTTGTCCTTGGTCTGCGACGAGAACTTTGGATCAGGCACCTTCACCGACAGCACCGCGGTGAGGCCTTCGCGGCAGTCGTCGCCGGTCAGCGCGATCTTTTCCTTCTTCGCATTGTTCTCGGCATAGCCGTTGACCTGACGCGTCAGCGCGCCGCGGAAACCGGCGAGATGAGTGCCACCGTCACGCTGCGGGATGTTGTTGGTGAAGCACAGCACGTTCTCATGGTAGCTGTCGTTCCACCACAGCGCGGCCTCGACGCCGATGCCGTTGGCGTCGGCGCGCACCATGATCGGCGCCGGCACGATCGCCTTCTTGTTGCGATCGAGATATTTGACGAACTCCTCGACGCCGCCGGAATAATGCATCTCCTCGCGCTTCTCCACCGCGTGACGCATGTCGGAGAGGGCGATGTTGACGCCGGAGTTGAGGAAGGCGAGCTCGCGCAGCCGGTGCTCGAGGGTCGCGAAGTCATATTCGATGTTCTTGAAGGTGTCGGGCGAGGCGAGGAACGTCACCTCGGTGCCGCGCCTGCCCGGCGCGTCGCCGACCACCTTGAGCGGTGCGACGGCATCGCCATGGGCGAATTCGACGTAATGCTCCTTGTTGTCGCGCCAGATCCGCAAGCCCAGCTTGCTCGACAACGCGTTGACCACGGAGACGCCGACGCCGTGCAATCCGCCGGACACCTTGTAGGAGTTCTGGTCGAACTTTCCGCCGGCGTGGAGCTGGGTCATGATGACCTCCGCCGCCGAGATGCCTTCGCCCTTGTGGATGTCGACGGGAATGCCGCGGCCGTCGTCGCGCACGGTAACGGAACCGTCGGCATTGAGAATCACGTCGACGCGCGTGGCGTGGCCGGCGAGAGCCTCGTCGATGGCGTTATCGACCACCTCATAGACCATGTGGTGCAGGCCGCTGCCGTCGTCGGTATCGCCGATATACATGCCCGGACGCTTGCGGACGGCATCGAGACCCTTGAGCACCCGGATCGATTCCGCGCCGTATTCGTTCGCGGGAGTGGGCTCGGTTTCGGCGGTCGTCTGCCGGGCAGGTTCTGTCATTGAGAGGCCTTCGAGGATGTCGTCGAATCAGCGGCGCAAAAAGGCGCTGATTGCAGCTATTTGTGCCATGAAAGGAGGATTGCGCCTAGCGCAAAGTATCCTCCCGCAACCCTTTGAGCAGATAGGGATTTTCGCCCGGTTTTCAAGCCGTTTGAAAGCTGATTTGGGGCACTGCGAAAAGCCCGATTCGGCCCTGGTCTTCAGTCCCCGAAAGCGTGGATTTTGCGGGTATGGGAAGCGCGGTTCCGAGGCGCTTTGCGCGCGCCGGAACGACCCGCGCTCAGTACATCTGGAGCGGCAGGACATCGCCGCTCGGCCCCACCATGAGGCCCCAGGCATCGCCGGCGGCCACGGTGAGGGTCTCGTTGCGGGCGGGATGCCCCGCCACGCGCAGAGCATATTGGTACTTGCCGGGCGGCAGGTCGAGCATCGGGCCTTTCGGCGATTGCGGGCCGCCAGCACCGGCTGCGATCTTGATGGTCTGCTTGTTGATCGTCAGCGCAGCTTCCTTTGGCCCCACATTGCCGAGCATCAGCCTGGCCTGTCCGGGCTTCGGCATGATGTCGGCCCTGGTCGCGGCATCCGGATTCTTCTGCGCCAGATTGACCGTGGTCTCGCCCCCGGCGCGGCCGAGCTTGAGCACGGCGGGGCCCTGCGGCGAGGTGAAGTCGATCTGCGCGCGTTCTGCGGACACGGTCGCACCGTCGGTCTTTTCCTGCCAGCCGAGCTTTCCAAGTTCGGATCGGTAGAAGGCCAGGACGTCGCCAAGCGGGGCAGGGATGCTGGCTTCCAGCTCGCGGCGGAATGGGGCCTCGCTGCCCGGCAGCTTTGTAGTGGCAAGCGAGGTCGATGAACGCTGCGTCGGTACCGGCAGTTGAGATTCGGAATCGGGCTTGAGCGGCTCCGCGGATTTGGCCTGTGCCTCGGCCGCAGGCTTGGCTGCGGCCACCATGAGGCCGGAGCCGTCGGCGCGGACATTCACCTTCGGGCCCATCTGCATCACGGTCATCGAGATCGCCTTGCCGGCTTTCGAGAACTCCATCATCGCCATGTTGGGCTGGTTGATGACTGATGGTTGCTCCTTCCAGCCCGCGGACTTCAGCGAGGCGCGATAGAAGGCGGTGAGCGCTTTCACGCTTGAGCAGGACGAGAATTCGAGCTGGCCGTCGTCGCCCGCGAATTTCACGCCCTCGGCCGTTTCGGGGAGCGGCACGGGCGTTTTGCTGTCAGCGAGCGCGTTCAGCGGCGCGTCGGACAGTGTTGCGGCCTGCGTCTTGCGGCGGATTTCGTCGGCGGCGGTGACCTGCTTGGCGGCGGTCTCCGCATCCTTGAAGAATCTTTCGTCGGCTTCCTTCTTCGCCTTGATCCGCGCCGCCAGCGCCGCTTCCGTCAACTGCGTGGCCAGGCTGACAATGGTGAAATCATATTTGCGGCCGAGCCGCAGCACGCCGCTTTCCTCGGCCGAGGAGACCTTGATCGCCATTTCGTCGTCCGTGGCAACCGTCGCGTTGCCATTCTCCTGCCATCCGCGCGCAGCGAGCTCGCGACGATAGAAGGCGAGCACCGCGGGCAGCTCGGCCATCACGGCGGCCGACATCTCGCGCTTGTCGGAGCTGGCGCTGCCCTTACCCATGGCCGTCTTGGTTGGACTCGGCCGCGGCAGGCCGGCGAGGTCGCTGTCTGCCTTGAGATCGGCGGGGAGAGCGAAGGGCGCGATCCTGATGTCGACATTGGTCCTGCCGTCGTCGCGGCGCGTCAGCGTCAGCATGACCGGCCTCTGCTTGTAGAAGCCGGTGACGTCGCCGTCGGGATGGTCGAAGAACGCTCGCTGGCCATTCGGAACGGTCTCGTCCAGACCGGTCGTCGTCCAGGGGGCGGCCGTCTCGGACGTCAGCTTCCGCCAGCCGATCGCCGCCATCTGGCTGGTGTAGAAATCCGATGTTGTATCGGGCGCGGTTGGCGCGACGCAGCCCAGATAGGGCCTTGTGCCATCGAACACGATGTCGCTTGCGCCCTCGGGGAACGGCACGTTCGAATAGATCCGGTCGGTCGTGTAATAGACCACGGACTGGTCGGGCCGGCCGAGTGCTTGGGTGAAATGAACCGAAAGTCCCTGCCGCCCCTTCTTGAATTTCAGCGTGGTGCTTTTTTCCTCCAACGGCATCACATAGGGCACCCAGCCGTCGGCACTCAGGAGCTTTCGCACGGCGGGCAATGTCACCACCTGTGGCGTCGGCACGCGATATTCCACGCGGTAGCGATCCGGGTGCGATGTGTCCTCGACCGCGCCCTCGAGCTGCGGCAGGGCGTGCACGTCGACGATGCCGTCGTCAGCGCGCGCGGGAAGCGAAGCGCTCGCCATGAGCAGAAGGCTGCAGGCAAGCAGTCGCCAGCGTGCCGGGACCTGGGCCCCACACTTGATCATCGACATCGCCAAAACTCCTGGATTTCGCGCCGGTCTTCATTCCACGCGCGACTGCAGGCTGCGACACCGTCGGCGCGGCCTCAGACAACTAGTCGCGGCAGGAACCGGAGAGGTTCAACAGGGGCAGCTAGCGCCGGGCCGACACCCGTCCGTTTTCAACGTCGAAAACGTCGCCCCCGGCGCTGATCTCGGCGAAGGCAGCGGGGTCGGCGCCGGTCAGCCACACCTGCGCGCCGAGCTTGCGCAACTCCTCGAACAGCGCTGTACGCCGGTTCGGATCGAGATGAGCGACGACTTCGTCAAGCAAAAGCAGCGGCACGATGCCGGTCATCTCGGCCACCAGGCTCGCATGCGCCAGCACGAGGCCGATCAGCAGCGCCTTCTGCTCGCCAGTCGAGGCATCGCGCGCCGGCATACCCTTCGGCGCATAGATCACCTGCAGGTCGGTGAGATGCGGGCCGTCGGTGGTGCGGCCGGCAATGGCGTCGCGCGGACGGTTGTCGCGCAGGATCTGGCGGTAACGGTCCTCGATCGCGGTCGCGGTCTCCGTGAGCAGCGCGTTCTCCATCCAGCCGTCGAGCGCGATCTGAGCCGACGGGAAGGCGGAGGCCTGCGCGCGCATGTTCAACATGCCGGTCAGCCGTGCGGCGGTCTGGCCGCGCGTGGCCGCCACCGCGACCGCAAGCTCGGCGGTTTCGCGCTCGATCGCGTCACACCAATGGTCGTCATAGTTGCGGGTCTCGAGCAGGCGGTTGCGCGAGCGCAACGAGCGTTCGAGCGCCGAGATGCGGCTGGGGTGATCACTGTCGATGGCGAGCACCAGGCGGTCGAAGAAGCGCCGCCGCTCGGAGGCCGCGCCCATGAACAGCCCGTCCATCGCCGGCGTCAGCCAGACCATGCGGATGTGGTCGCCGAAGGCGCTGGCCGAATTGACCGGCTCGCGGTCGATGCGGCAGCGCCGGCTGACCACACTGTCGGGCAGCGGCGCGTCGATGCCGGTGCCGAGTGTGGCAAGGCCCAGCGCGCCCTCGACCTGCGCCGACACCGCCCAGGAGCCGTCGCCCTGGTTGTCGGCGACGTCGTCCAGCGTGGCTCGCCGCAGGCCGCGTCCCGGCGACAGGAACGAGATCGCCTCGATGCAATTCGTCTTGCCCGCCCCGTTGGGCCCGACCAGCGCCACCATGTCAGCCGTCGTCTCGAGCCCCGCCGCCCGATAATTGCGAAAATGCGTCAGCGTCAGGCGATGAATGCGGGAAGGGGTCATGTTGGAACTGCGGCACGCTCTGCTCACCCTCTCCCCTTGTGGGAGAGGGTGGCGCCTCACGAAGTGAGGCGACAGGTGAGGGGTATGTTACCGCGAGACGAGCTTTGCAAGGATGTCCTCTTGCACGGCCATCGGTTGCTGCAACACGTTGTTCCAGTACCGCGCTGTCTGAAATCCTTCAGATGCCAATGCTGTTGCACGGGCCGCGTCGCGTTGCGATTCCGCGTGCTGACTTCCGTCGATCTCGATCACCAAGCGCTTCTCGAAGCAGACGAAATCGAGAATGTAGTTCTTGAATGGGACTTGCCGGCGAAACTTGTAGGCAGATAACCGTCGCTCCCTGAGCAGTCGCCACATTGCAGCCTCCGCATCGGTCGGCTCGCGCCGCATATTCCTCGCAAACTCGCGCAGATGTTTGGGGACTGGCCGATGGGACGGCTCTGCGGCACTAACCCCTCACCCGAGTGAGCTCGTGGCTGACGGCGGAGCTGCCCTCTCCCACAAGGGAAAAGGGCGCAGCAATGGGCATCGCGCTCGGCTGTATCGGTCAGGTGCGCTGGCGAGGGAGCACGTCCCTCACACCCGCATCGGCATCAGTACGTAGAGTGCGCTCTTGTCGTCGCGGTCTTGCACCAAGGTCGGCGAGCCGGGGTCGGCGAGCCTCAGTGTTGCGACCTCGCCTTCGATCTGGGAAGCGATGTCGAGCAGATAGCGCGAGTTGAAGCCGATATCGAGCGCGTCGGAGGCGTATTCGACCTCGATCTCCTCGGTCGCGCTGCCGGAATCCGGATTGGTCACCGACAGCACCAGCTTGCCCGGCGACAGCGAGAGCTTCACGGCGCGGCCGCGCTCGCTGGAGATGGTCGAGACGCGGTCGACCGCGTTCTCGAAGTCCTTCTTGTCGACCACCAGTTCCTTGTCGTTGTTCTGCGGAATGACGCGGCCATAATCGGGGAAGGTGCCGTCGATCAGCTTCGAGGTCAGCACCACATTGCCGATGGTGAAGCGGATCTTCGCCTGCGACAGCTCGATCGTGACCTCGGCCTCGTTGTCCTCGATCAGCCGTTGCACCTCGCCGACGGTTTTCCGCGGCACGATCACACCCGGCATGCCGTCGGCGCCCTTGGGCTGGACCAGGTCGAGCTGGGCGAGACGGTGGCCGTCGGTGGCGACGCCGCGCAAGGTGGCGGCCTTCGCGGTGCCGGCGGCGTGCAGATAGATGCCGTTGAGATAGTAGCGCGTCTCCTCGGTCGAGATCGCGAACTGGGTGCGGTCGATCAGCCGCTTGACGTCCTTGGCGGCGAGCGAGAACGAATGCGACATGTCGCCAGCGGCCAGATCCGGAAAATCATTCTCCGGCAGGGTCTGCAGCGTGAAGCGCGAGCGGCCGGCGCGGATCGCCAGCACGGCGCGGTCGCCGTCGGCCTCCAGCACGATCTGCGAGCCGTCCGGCAGCTTGCGCACGATGTCGTAGAACATGTGCGCCGGCACAGTCGTGGAGCCGGCGGTCGCAGTCTCGGCCGCGAGCGTTTCCGTCACCTCGAGATCGAGGTCGGTCGCCTTCAGCGACAGTTTGGCGTCCTCGGCGCGGACCAGGACGTTGCCGAGGATCGGAATCGTGTTGCGGCGCTCGACCACGCGGTGGACATGGCCCAGCGATTTCAGGAGTTGCGCGCGTTCGACCGTAACCTTCATTGCACTACTCGCCCGATCCCCAAGGAAACACAACGTTGAAAAAGCCGGACGGCCGAAAAGCGCGCCGCGGCACCGAAAGAACCCCGAAAAAGCCCGATCATCCAGCCGATATGACCAAAGCGGTCAGGGTCGCGCAAGGTGGCGCGGATGGCCTTGGGATTCAAGGGATCGGGAGGCAGTTCCCCACGATTTACAGGCAAAACCGCCTCCGCCGCCCCGGCGTGGCCGGGGCGGCGGTCGAACGGGGAAAGGTGAGCCTAGGCGTTTATTCCTGAAGCTGGCGCTTGAGCGATTCGACCTCTTCCGACAGTGCCGTGTCCTTGCTGACGAGGGCCTCGATCTTGCGCACGGCGTGCAGCACCGTGGTGTGGTCGCGTCCGCCGAAGCGGCGGCCGATCTCCGGCAGCGAGCGCAGGGTCAGCGTCTTGGCGAGGTACATCGCCACCTGGCGCGGGCGCACCACGTTGGCGGTCCGGCGCGAGGACAGGAGGTCGGAGCGGCTGACATTATATTGCCGCGCCACCACGCGCTGGATGTCCTCGATCTTGATCCGCTTCGGCTCCTGCGGCCGGATCAGGTCGCGCACCTCGTGCTCCGCCATCTCCAGCGTCACCGGCCGGTTGTTCAGTTTCGAGTGCGCAAGAAGACGGTTGATCGCGCCTTCGAGATCCCTGCCGTTGTGGGTGATGGCGCGGGCCAGATAGGTCAGCACCTCCTCCGGCACCGCGAACGTTGCATGATGGGCGCGCGCGGCTGCGACGCGCGACTTGAGGATGCCGTGCCGCAATTCTTCGCCGAGCGAGCCCATCTCGACCACGAGGCCGCCGGCCAGCCGCGAGCGCACGCGGTCATCGAGGCTTTCGAGATCGGACGGCGGACGGTCGGCCGCGATCACGACCTGGCGGCCGGCATCGATCAGCGCGTTCAGCGTGTGACAGAATTCGGCCTGGGTCGACTTGCCCTGCAGGAACTGCAGATCGTCGATCACCAGCACGTCGATGCCGCGCAGCGCCTCCTTGAAGGCGAGCGCCGTCTGCGTCTTCAGCGCGGCGACGAAGCCGTACATGAATTTTTCGGCCGTGAGATACAGCACCTTGCGCTCGTTGCCGGAATTGCCGGCCCAGGTCACCGCCTGGAGCAGATGCGTCTTGCCCAGCCCGACGCCGGCATGGATGTAGAGCGGGTTGAACATCACCGGATCGCCTCTGCGACCTTCCGCGACCTGGCGCGCTGCCGCATGGGCCAGCGTGTTGGAGCGGCCGACGACGAAGCTTGCGAAGGTCAGGCGCGGATCGAGCGGCGAGCCGCCAAGCGCATCATGATTGGCGGAGACCGGCACGGTCGCGGTCGAGCGCAGCTCGGATGCCGGCGCGCGGCGCATCTCGACCGGCGCGGGCGCTTCCTTCGGCGGCGCGATCGGGCGCACCGCAGTGCGCACGGTGAGATCGATGCGATGCACTTCCGGCATTTCGGCCTGCCAGCACGACAGCACGCGCTCGGCGTAATGGGCCTGGATCCAGCTCTTCAGGAAGCGGGTCGGGACCGAGAGCCGCACGCTCTCTTCCTGCACGCCTTCCAAATCCATGCGCGCAAACCAGCTCGTGTAGACGTCTTCGCCAACGCTCGAGCGCAGCCGACCCTTCACGCGTGACCAGCGATCCTGTTCCGGTGTTGTCATCGTTTGAAAACTTTTCTTGAGAGATAAGGTTGCGTGGTGGCGGGCGCCATGCAGGGTTCCTGCCAGGACCCCTAGAATGGCGAGACCTCAAGCGATTCCATCCTCAGGCATGGCTCGACCGTTCGGCGAGAACGCCGCGCCCGATCGATGATGTCAGAGATGGAGGGGTCGCGAGGTCAGCGCGTACTCGGCGCTCTGTTACACGCGGGAGGCTGAAGGTCGGACGGATCTAGGACGGCGTCGCTGCAATGGAAAACCTGTTTCAATACCGCGTTGAGTCCGTAAGACATGATACCTCCCCGTCCTGCCGTGATTGCTCACGGCAAGGTCCTGCGTGTCCTGAAGACAACCCCGTCAAAAGCCGCGACTGTCCTGCCCGTCTGTACAAGTCGTTCGCCTAGCTTCGCCATCGTGCGTGTCGGGTAGCTTCAACCGTCTCTCATTTGCGCTTGGCGCGAACGAGACCCTTTAAGATCCCGATTGGAAACGTTCAGACAAAGAACTACCGTTCCCATATTGCTATGGGTTTCGAACCGACCATCGCTTGATTAAGCGCCGCCAACGTGCACATCGCCGCCGATTTGCACGCTCGCCCCGTTTTCCAAAACCGCGCTGGTCTCAAGATCGTGGGCGCCGCGAACGACTTAAGGAATACACTATGCGGAAAGACTCGCAACGAAATTGATTCACACTTGAGGCATCAAAAAACTTGATCTGCGTTAACGCCGCGCGCGAGTTGTTCACAGGCTTGAGAGCAACGTTTTGAATCAGCGCACAGAATCGAAGACGAAACGCGATGTGTGACATTTCTCGAACGCCGACCAAAAATATTTTACAAAACCTTCACGCGAGTGCCGCGCCGGCTCATTTTCCAAATGCTTGTCGTCACTATGCGGATAAGTGATTATCGAAGCACCGTTTTTTGAGTCTCGTTTCGGAGGGTAACTCCACTGCGATACTCGTTCCGGTAAACTACGGCGTGCAAAGCTCGCGCGCGCAAATTCAAGTTGAACGCGCCCTCGCAAGGGGTTTTCCGCAGTGCACTCGTCGTTTCCGGTCGTACAAAATCACCGCCGGTAAAATTACGGAGCGTAGCTGGCGGACGACGAGACGGATCATCCCAACCAGGCGCCGGTCTCGAACGATGCATGCGTGAATATGACGGGCAAGAAAAAAGCCCGGCGCGATGCCGGGCTGATTGATGGTTGTGATCATCGATCGGATTGATCGCTTCGCCAGGCTACCTGTTTACTTGGCGAACTCGTTACTTGGCGAGCTTGGCGATTTGCGCGGTGAGCCGCGAGACTTTGCGGCTGGCATTGTTCTTGTGAATGATGTTGCGCTGCGCGGCGCGCATCAGAGCGGGCTCTGCATTCGCCAGCGCCGTCACGGCGGCGGCGCGATCGCCGGTCTTGATGGCTTCCTCGACAGTGCGCACGGCGCCGCGCATCTGAGTGCGGCGCGACTTGTTGACGGCAGTGCGGCGGGCAATCTTGCGTGTCGCCTTCTTGGCGGAAGTGGTATTGGCCATGGTCTCAAATGTCCTCTGCGGGTACCGGTCGCGTCTTGATCGGGTGGCGCCGGCTGCTTGACCGCGAAATCGACGCTCGGATTTAGGGTGTTCGGTTCAAGGCCGTTCCCGGAACATGAGCGACAACCTTGCGGCGATCTCTGAGGCTCGAGGAGCCTGCAAATGCTCAAAGAACAGCGGCGGCAGGATTGCGCCCGCCGCCAGTTGGCGCCCTTATAGAGGGGGTCTGCGGCACCGTCAACGCTTTCCAGGCCCGCAAAACGGGCCCTTTGGCGCGCCAGCTGTGGCCTTAACGCCCTGATGAGGTTGAATTTCTGCCGTCTTGGGGCTATTGGCTGGCAGCGTTCTGAGGGTCGTCTGATCGGACGACCATATAAGGTGAGGCATGATCCGCGGCTTTTTCCGACTGATTGGGCTGTTGCTGCTCGCCGGCGGTTTCATATTCCTGGTCTATGACGGCGCCCGCTGGGTGGCCGACCAGACCCTGCGGTTCACCCGGTTCGGCCAATTCTGGAACGACATCCACCAGGCCAGCCAAGCGGCGTTCCGGACCTGGGTCGAGGCCAAGGCGCCCTGGCTCTGGACCTCCGTGATCCGCCTCGTGCTGGATCAGCCGGTTTTCGCAGTGCTCGGCATCCTCGGCATCCTCTTGATGATCCTGTTCCGGCCGCGCAGGCCTTTGATCGGATATTCCCGGGATTGAGCTTTCGCCCGCGGCGCGGCGTAACGGAGCTGCCTATCGCTGCGTAAATGCCTATATTCCCACTCTATCGCGAGCTCGCCGCCCGAGCGCTTTGGCTCAGGATGTTGACTTGAATACACCTTGGGCGACACACGGCTCGTCTCGGAGATCCGACCATGCTGTTCATGCGCAAGACCACCGCACTGCCGAGCGCAGCCGAAGCGCTGCCTGGCCGCGCGCAGCCTCTACCGACCGCCACCACCCATTTCGTCAACGGCGCGAAGCTGAAGCCGCCTTATCCTGTCGGCCTCGAGCAGGCCGTGTTCGGACTCGGCTGCTTCTGGGGTGCCGAGCGCAAGTTCTGGGAGCTCGGCGAGGGCATCCATGTCACTGCGGTCGGCTATGCCGGCGGTCACACGCCGAACCCGACCTATGAAGAGACCTGTTCGGGTCGCACCGGCCACACCGAAGTGGTGCTGGTCGTGTTCGATCCGAAGAAGATTTCGTACCAGCGCCTGCTGAAGGCGTTCTGGGAGAGCCACAACCCGACGCAAGGCATGCGGCAGGGCAACGACGTCGGCACGCAGTACCGCAGCGCGATCTACACTTACTCGGATGCGCAGAAGAAAGCGGCCGAGGAGTCGAAGGCGCTGTATCAGAAAGCGCTCGCCGGCAAGGGCCTCGGCGCCATCACCACCGAGATCGCGCCTGCCAGCGAGTTCTACTTCGCCGAGGACTACCATCAGCAATATCTGGCAAAAAATCCCGCCGGCTATTGCGGCCTCGGCGGCACCGGCGTGTCCTGCCCGATCGGCGCCGGCGTGAGCGCGTAAGCTAGCGACGAATTCGGTGCACCTCTCCCGCTTGCGGGAGAGGTCGACGCGCCCCGGGCGATGCGAAGCATCGTCCCGAGCGCGGCGGGTGAGGGCTCGCTCGGCATCGGGATTGCCGATTGCGGAAGCATCCTCTCCCCAACCCCCGCATGCGCAGCGCTATCGCATATAGATTTCACGAGGATAGTCCGCGGGCTTGCTCGGCCTCTCCCGCTTGCGGGAGAGGCCGCCGCGCTCGCAGAGCGCGGCGGGTGAGGGTTCTCGCCACCAGGGACGTCCTCCGCAATCTTCAACAATCCCGACGCGGAGACACCCTCACCCCAACCCTCCCCCGCAAGCGGGAGAGGGAGCGCACCTACGATCGCGGCTGCATCATCCCGCTTGTCGGTTGCGACCAAAGCTCCCTCAACGCTTTATTAACCATAACCGGTGCATCACTAACGCTGTCTCGTTTCGAGGGATGGCTCCGGTGCGGGTTGTGCGCGCGTTTCGATTGTCGATCTTGGCAGCGTCCGCCGCGCTTGCCCTCGGCGGCTGCATGCAGACCGCCCGTCCGGTCGCGATCGCGCAGCCGCGCGCCGATCTCGATTCGATGGTTTATGGCCAGCCCTACGGGGCGCCGCAGCCGGTCGTCGTTGCCGACGGCGGCAGTGCCATCGGCGCGCTGCGCAATTCCTTTGCGTCGGCTCCTGCGCCCATGCCGGTCGGCTACGCCGCGCCCACGGCTGTACCGGTTCGCTACGACGCCTCCTACCATCTCGACGCGGGCGACAAGCTACGCGTCGTGGTCTACGGCCAGGAAGGTCTCACCAACAGCTATGCGATCGATGCCGGCGGCTCGATCACCATGCCCTTGATCGGCGCCGTGCCGGCGCGCGGCCGCACCACGGCGGGTCTCGCCGGCGAAATCGGCGCGCGCCTGCGCAATGGCTATATCCGTGAGCCCTCGGTGGCGGTCGAGATCGAGGCCTATCGCCCGTTCTTCATTCTCGGCGAAGTGTCCGCGCCCGGCCAATATCCCTACGTGCCGAACATGACGGTCGAGAGTGCGGTCGCCATCGCCGGCGGTTTTTCGCCGCGCGCCAAGCGCGACGTGGTCACCATCACGCACACCGAAGCCGGCGGCGCCATGCGCGCCATGGTGCCGCTCGGAACGCCCCTCAGCCCCGGCGATACGGTGTTCGTCGGCGAGCGCTGGTTTTAAGTTCGTTCCAAATCTCTCCTCGTCATTCCGGGGCGCGACAAAGTCGCGAGCTCTGATGCGCAATTACAGAATCCATTCCTCCACCAACTCCGCTGCCCGATGGATTCCGGGCCTGCGCCTCTCGGCGCATCCCGGAATGACAGGGGAGGTAATGTCGGCGGCGTTCCGCCGCCCGCCTCACCGCCGAAAATCCAGCCGTCCGTTCGGAAAGCGGCCGTCAATGCGCGTGGCATCGACCACGAGCCCGACCCATGGCCGTCTGATCGCCGGCGTGGTCAGGTTGATGTACTTGCCCACCAGCCGATGCGCGCCGTCGCGTGCGGCATCGATCAGTCCGTGCCGGCGGCCATTGTCCCAGTCAAAGCGCAGATAGATCCGCTCGCCCACGATGCGGAGCTCGGCGCGGCCCTGTTTCCATGTCTCAGGCGTGTCGCCGGCGATGGTCGGATCGGCGCCGCCGTTCCAGCGGCTCGCCCAGGTGCCGTCGAGCGGATCGGGCACGGGAAAGGACGCCCACTGTGCCGCGTTGTCGTCAGCCGCATCGCCGGCAAGCGTGGCGGTCGCGGCATAGTCCATGACTTCGGAATCGCCGGGCTCGGGAACGTCCATGGTTCCAAAGGGATTGCGGATGACGAGGTGCGTGTCGGCCTGCTGCATGTTGTTCTCCGGCGTGAGCTGGCTTGATTGGCCAGCTCTATCGTCAGGACCGGACGTGCCGATTTCCGGCATCCGGCTTTCCGACTGGTTTCATCACATGGCACGCGGCAGCGGCCCAAGATGCACGCGGCGGAGCCGCAGCACGCCGGCGGGCCCGAAGACATGCCACCCGATTTCTGCCAACCTCTCCCCGTCATTCCGGGGCGCGCGGAGCGCGAACTTTGATGCGCTCTTGCGCATCAGAGAATCCATCGCGCCACCAACTCCGCGGCCTAATGGATTCCGGGCCTGCACCTGTCGGCGCATCCCGGAATGACAGTGGAGAGGGCCGCGCGCGCTATTTCAAATGCTTGGCAAAAAATTCCATGCTGCGCGGCCAGGCGATATCGGCGCTGGTCTTGTCGTAGCTCGCGCGCTCGTCGCAATGGAAGCCATGCTGGGCGCCGGGATAGACGAAGACCTCGACCTCAGGCCGCTTCGCCTTGATGGTCTCGACGTCGGTCAGCGCAATGCCGGCGTCCTTCTCGCCGAAATGCAGTTGCACCGGCACCCTGGGCGTCTCGTCCGCAAAGCGCACGACCGCGCCGCCGTAATACCCGATTGCCGCTTTCAGGCCCGACAACCGCGTCGCGGCGACGAAGGCGACGCTGCCGCCCAGACAAAAGCCGATGATGCCGACGGAACCGACATTCGCCACGGCGTCGATGGCGGCCTGGGTGTCGCGCAGCATCGCCGCCCAATCCGGATTGGCCACGAACTTGCGGGCCTCGGCAACCTCATCGGGCGAGTAGCCCGACTGGAAGTTGGGTACGGTCCGGTCGAAGATCGACGGCGCGATCGCAACATAGCCTTCATTGGCGAGTCGATCGCAGACCGAACGGATGTGGTGATTGACCCCAAAGATCTCCTGGATCACCACCACCGCGCCCTTCGGGCTGCCTGCCGGATCGGCGCGATAGGCGCCAAATTGGAAATTGTCGGAGGCCGTCAGTTTGATGTCTTGTCCCACGCGGGTTGTCCTTCTTGATTGTCGCTCGCTCGTCATGCCCGGGCTTGTCCCGAGCATCCACGTTCTCGGTACGGCCGGATCAGGCGCGGATGGCCGGGACAAGCCCGGCCATGACGATCCGGAAACTCCAGCGCACAACTCCGCCCGCCACGCGCGATTACCTTAAGCCATGCGCTCCGATCACTCCCACATCCAGTTCTCGCCGTAATCCTCCTTCCATCCTGCCAGCCGTCCGTGACGGAACTGCAGGAACAGGCGGTGGCGAGAGGGGATCAGGCCGCTGCCGCCGATGTTGCGCAGGGCGAGATAGATCTCGTTGCCGGGACGCCCTCGCACGTATTGCAACGGCTGGCCCAAGGCACGCGCGGTCTGCCCGGCATCCATGCCGAATGCCAGTGGCGTAGTGTTTGACGATGTCGCGACGAATGGCAGGCGCGGCGGCGGCGCACCGAACGGTTCGGCGCACGCCGACGCCGAGAGCAACCCCGCCACCATGACTGCGGCCAACATCGCCTGCTTCATCGTCTGCGTTCCCGGCTGACCGGCCTATGCCGGCAAGTTCTTCAGGAAAGGCAGCACCGCGTCAACAAAAGCCTGCGGCTGATCGACGGCGTGCCCGGCCGCGGGGATCACGACCTTTTGTGCGCCGGGGATTTTGGCCGCCATGTAGTCGGACGCCGCCAGGAACGGCGTGTCGTTGGCGCCGAGCACGATCAGCGACGGCACCTTGATATCCGGCAACAGCTCCATCACGCGCGCATCGCGCTGGGTCAGCATCCCGCGTGCGGCAAGTGCCAATCCCCTGGCATTGCGATGGCTGGCGGTGGCGCGCTCGCGCGTCGCCGCCTTCAGCACATCGAGACCTTCGCGATCGAGCTTGTCGGCGGCGGCGAGCGCACGTGCGTTCCAGGCCGCGCGCGCGTCGTCCTTCTTGAAGCCGGGGCCGGTGTCGATGATCAGCAGCGCGCGGGTGGCTTGCGGATGCGCGCGATAGAAGGCGAGCGACATGTAGCCGAGCGAGAAGCCGCCGACAATGGCGCGCCCGGCGCCGATCGCATCCAGGATCGCCGCCATGCGGATTTCTTTTGGGAGAACGCCTCCACAATCTCACTGTCATGCCCCGCCTTGTGCGCGCTTGCGCACTGGGGCGGGGCATCCAGCACGCCGCGGCTTCTCGGTTCTAGCCGCGCCGTCTCGGAGTACTGGATCGCCCGGTCGAGGCCGGGCGATGACGGCGGGGGTGGGACTGACACGCCCCAAAACCCCCTTTGTTATCAACGGTCCGTCTACTGTGCATGGGGTTGTTTTCGCTGTTTTGATCTGGACCCTCCGGCAACCGAAATCCCTCAAATTGTATCTAATTCCGCAGGGTTCCATTGAGCACGCCTCTTAAGGGCCGGAGAACCGGATCCGGCTTAGGCTGGCGCCCAATCCAGTCCCGTGCCCTCAGTTATTGCCCGCAGGGAAGCCATGAACGCCTCAGCCAAACCCGCCGCCAAACGCCGGCTTCTGCTCGCCTCCGACCGGAGCGACGAGAGCAGCGAGCTCGCCAGCATCCTGAAGGCGGTGGGTGACGTCTCGACGGTGACGACCCAGGCGATCCCCGAGCAGCCCGCGCGCGGTCTCTCCGGCCTCGTGGTCGACATCAACCTGCGTTCGTCCGAGAGCGTGCAGCGGGTGCGCAACAAGTTGCGCGGCGACGCCTATCGTGCGATGCCGCGGCTGTTCGTGCTCGCCGACGCCCTGCATCACGGCACCATGCAGGCCTGGGCGCTGGGCGCCACCGACACAATCTCGCGGCCGCTTCAGCCGGAGGCGATTTTGCAGCGCATCCGCGCCGCTTTTCCCGACACCGCCAGCTATGACGCGACCGATCGCGGCAAGACGCTCAACCGCGGCGTCGAGGCGGCGCATGCGGTGCTGAGGAAGATGTTCGAGAAGCTGCCGCTCGGCGTGCCCCTGACCTTCGACGATATCATCGCCGCCGAGAGCAAGATCCTGAAGGCGATCAAGCACTCCTCGCTGCGCGAGTGGCTCACCACCGTCGGCTGCCACCATGTCGGCAGCTATCGGCACTGCCTGTTCGTCACTGGATTTGCGGTCTCCTTCGCGCAGCATCTCGGCATGCGTGAGGACGATCAGCGCCGGTTGACCCGCGCCGCGCTGCTGCACGACGTCGGCAAGGCCTTCGTCCCGTCGGCGTTGCTGGACAAGCCGGGCAAGCTCACCGACGAGGAGATGGACGAGGTCCGCCAGCATCCGCGCCGCGGCTACGACGCGCTCGCAGCGCAAGGCGGCTTCCCGCCGGAGATGCTCGACGTGGTCTTGCACCACCACGAATTCCTTGACGGCAGCGGCTACCCGAATGGACTCTCGTCGAACCAGATCAGCGATATCGTGCGGGTCACTACCATCGTCGACATCTACGCCGCATTGGTGGAAAAGCGCGCCTACCGCATGCCCTTCACCCACTCCCGTGCCTTCACGATGATGGAGGGCATGGGCGGCAAGCTCGATCAGCAGCTGTTGCAAGCATTCCGCCCGGTGGCGCTGGGATCGTTCTGACGGTCCACGGCCGGTGAAGCGATTCGTCCGCTCCAGCATCTTGGCGGAGCGAGCAAATGTACCCGTCAAGCCTCGTACGACGAAATCTCGATCAGGCTGCCGTCGGGATCCCGGCAGTAGACCGAGCGCAATGTGCCGCGAGCGCCTTGCCTGGGTCCGGGACCCTCCTCGATCGCAACCCCGTTAGCCTGCAAATGCGCCACGACCTCTTCGGGTGTCGCGGAGGTGAGGAAGCACAGATCCTCGCTGCCGGCGGCCGGATGGTTCGCGGTGAACCATTCGACCTTGTCGGCAGCGCGCGGCCGGACGTTGATCTTCTGGTTACCGAATTGCAGCGAAGTCCGCGGCGCTTTGCCGCCGCCGGGGTCGAACACCTTGACTTCCATGCCGAGGATCTTGCGATACCACTCGGCGGTAGCTGCAACATCGGCGACGTTGATGACGAGGTGATCGAGGGCCTGAACCTTGACCGGCATGCCTTAATCCTTTCGTCGCCATGTGCGTTGCGCACTTTCCGCGTGCTCCGGGCTTTGTTACAACGCCGCTCACGCCACTTTCAAGACATCCGGCTTTGAAGAACAACACGTGGGAGAACCCTTGAGATGATCACTCGCCGTACCGCGCTGGGCCTGCTCGCTGCCAGTCCGCTTGCAGCCACTCCGCTGTCGAAGGCCTTTGCCGCCGATTACCCGGCCCGGCCGGTCAAATGGGTGGTCGGCTATCCGCCGGGCGGGGCCACCGACATCCTGGCGCGGTTGATCGGCCAGCGGCTGTCGGAACGGCTCGGCCAGCAATTCATCATCGAGAACAAACCCGGCGCCGGCAACAATATTGCCACTGAATCCGTCATCAATGCCGAGCCTGACGGCTACACGCTGCAGCTGGTCAATCCGGCCAACTACATCAACGCTTCGCTCTACACCAACCTCAAGTTCAACTTCGTGCGCGACATCGCGCCGGTGGCCTCGTTCCAACGCGTGCCGAACGTGATGACCGTAAACAAGGACGTGCCGGCCAAGAACGTAGCCGAGTTCATCGAGTACGTGAAGTCCAATCCCGGCAAGGTGAACATGGCCTCGTCGGGCAACGGCACCTCGGTGCATCTGTCCGGCGAGATGTTCATGGCGATGACCGGCTACAAGATGCAGCACGTGCCCTATCGCGGTGCCGCGCCCGCGATCACGGACATGCTCGGCGGCCAGGTGCAGGTGATCTTCGACAACATGCCCTCGATCATCCAGCACATCCGCTCCGGCAGTCTGCGCGCGCTCGCTGTCACCACCACGCAGCGCTCGGCGCAACTGCCCGACGTGCCGACGGTCGACGAGACCGTGAAGGGCTACGAGGCCAGCGCGCTGTTCGGCATGGGCGCACCGAAGAACACGCCGAAGGAGATCATCGCCAAGCTCAACAATGAGATCAACACGCTCATGAAGGAGCCGGACATGACCAAGCGCCTGGTCGAACTTGGCGGCGAGCCGCGGGTGCAGACGCCCGAGGCGTTCGGCGAGGAGATCAAGGCCGAGACCGAGAAGTGGAAGAAGGTCGTCGACTTCGCCGGCCTGAAGGTCGAGTAGCGATCTTGTGATCGTTGGAATGGAGCCCTGCCGTATGGCAGGGCTTTTTTCTTGAGAGGCTTGACGCGCTTCCGTTCGAGCCTATACTAAACCATATGGTTAAGTATCAGGACGAGATCCTGGACCGGACTTTCGCGGCGCTATCCGATCCGACCAGACGCGCGCTGCTCGCGCGCCTCGGCGGAGGGGACAGCCTGTCCGTGAGCGAACTGGCCGCGCCGTTTCCGATCTCGCTGCCGGCGATCATGAAGCATCTCGACGTGCTCACCGATGCAGGTCTGGTCGTACGCGAGAAGACCGGGCGTACGGTCTCCTGCCGGCTTACCGCGCAGCCGATGGAGCAGGCGATGAACTGGCTCAATCGCTACGCGCAGTTCTGGTCGGACAATCTCGATCGCCTTGCCGCTTTTGTGGAGGAAGACTCATGGCCGACGCCGCCGTCAATGCCGACCCCCGCGCCAACGAACGTCCAACCGAGCGTCCAAGCCTCACGCTCACGCGCCGGCTCCGTGCGCGGCCGGAAAAAGTCTACGCCGCCTGGACGCAGGCCGAGCAGCTGATGCAATGGTTCGGCCCGCCGAACATGAAGCCGGCCACGCTCGATGCCGAGCTGGATGTTCGCACCGGCGGCCGCTACCGGATCAGCTTCACGCGCGATGACGGCGAATATTTTGAAGCCGGCGGGAGCTATCGCGAGGTGGTGCCGAGCGAGCGGCTGGTCTTCACCTGGGCTTGGCATTCGACGCCGGAACGTGAGTCGCTGGTGACGATCACGCTGAAGCCCGAGGCCGCCGGCACGCTGATGGTGTTCCATCACGCCCAGTTCTTCGACGAGACTGCGCGCGACAACCATCAACGTGGCTGGACCTCGTTCTTCGACAAGCTCGACGCCTTCGTCGCCTGATCACCGTCAAAGGAGGATATCATGCAACAACATCAGATCGTCTCGCGCGAGCAATGGATCGCAGCCCGCAAGGCTCATCTGGTCCACGAGAAGGAGTTGACACAAGCGCGCGAGCGCCTCGCCGAGGAGCGCCGCGCATTGCCATGGGTCAAGGTCGACAAGGATTACGTCTTCGACGGACCGAACGGCAAGGTGACGCTCGGCGATCTCTTTAAGGGGCGCCCTCAGCTCGTCGTCCAGCACGTGATGTTCGCGCCCGATTGGGACGCGGCCTGCAAGAGCTGCTCGTTCTGGGCCGATGGTTTTGAACGCATGGTTCCGCATCTGGCCGCGCGCGACACCACCATGGCCGCGGTGTCGCTGGCGCCGGTCGCCAAGCTCGAAGCCTTCAAGAAGCGGATGGGCTGGAGCTTCGACTGGGTCTCCTCAGGAAGCAACAGTTTCAACCATGATTACGGCGTGACGTTTTCGCCTGAGCAGATCGCCACGGGCAAGCCGATGTACAATTTCGGCACCACGCCAATCTATGGCCCCGAGCTTCCCGGCATCAGCGTCTTCTACCGCAACGAGGCCGGCGAGGTCTTCCACACCTACTCATGCTTCGCCCGCGGCCTCGACATGATGAACGCCGCCTATCAATACCTCGACTTGACGCCGCTCGGCCGCCATGAAGAGGGTCTGCCCTATCCGATGGATTGGGTGCGCTTGCGGGACGAGTACGAACCGCAGGTGACGAAGGCGTCGTGCTGCCACGGGTGAGCTGATGTCGGCGTGAGCAATCCATTACCGTCATCCTGAAGTGCCGGAGCGTAGCGGAGGCCTCGAAGGATGACGGGACTTGTTCCGCAGCCCGCCTTAACGCTTCGCATCCGCTTGCTCGGTCCCGTTGCACGAGATCAGCATCGTGTAGGGCCGCGCGTTGGCGGCAATGTCGGTGGCCTTCAGCTCGCCCTTCGGCTCCGCGGTCTGATAGGGCACCACGGAGTTATCCAGGAAGTCGCGCAGCGCGCCCGTCTTGATGGCGAAGTTGATGTTTTCGGTCAACTGACCGGTCTCCCTGATCATCCTGAGCGCGTTGAGCTTGGACACGACGACGCCCGCCACCTGACCGGACATGTCGAACAAGGGGCCGCCGCTGTTGCCTGCCTGGATCGCGGCGCTGATCTGGAGGCGTGATTGCGGATGCCGCTGAGCGAACTCACGATGCCGGTGGTCACGGTCAGGTCGGAAGTGAGCATCCCGTGCAGCGGATAGCCGATGGCCACCACGGAATCACCGGAGTGCATCGAGCGGTCGCGGATCTTCGCAAAGTCCTTGAATGTGGCTGTCGCCGGCGCTTGCAGTAGCGCGAGATCATTGGTCGCGTCGCTGGAGACGGCCCGTAGCACCATCGCCGCCTCACCGGCGAGATTGCCCTGGATATCCCCCACACAGCCGTCGATCACATGATGATTGGTGACGATGTGTCCGTTGGGACTGACCACGAAGCCGGTGCCGGTGAAGGTTCCGCTTCGTCCCGGCTTGGCGGCGGGAGGCGTGCCTTGCTTGTCGCCGGCCGCTGCGGGCTTTGCGGCCATCTTGGTGAAATCACCGGCCTTGCTCAGTCCGTCCGCCTTGACCTTGGTGACGCAATTGGCCAATGCCGCGATCACGGGACCGGTCGAGGTCAGATCGAAATTCAGGACGGTGCGCCCGGCCGTCGCGACCATCAGGCTTGCCTTTTGAAAGGTTCGCACGACGTTGGCCGGCATGACTGCTGTGAGCATGTTCGGCTGACAGGCGGTAGCAAACAGCCTGGCCTGCTCTTGTCCGTCAAAGATGACGTCGATCGCGGCGTTCTCGCCCTTATTGAAGCGGTAGCCGGGACTCGCAAAGGCCAGCGACCATGTGCCGGCGGCGTTGTAGCCTACGACGAGGATGACGCCGTTGGCGTAGGGCGTCGTCGCCGCACAATGGGAGAAGGCACCGGTTTCATCATTGCTGAAGGCGCCCCCGATCCAGTTTCCGATATTGACCGAGCCGAATGGTCCGGCCGCGTTCCCTGCTCCGGCGATACACACCTGCAATAGCAACGCAACGACTGATGACTTAAGCCACATACCACCCCCCAGGGAACGCCTTGGGCCGCCTTATCCGCGGGAGCAGGCGCGGTGCAACCGGCAGTTGCTGGTTCAGGCTGGGTCTCCTGGGGCATCTTGCCTTTACTTTGCAATCCTATATACTTTGCCATACAAAGTGACGGGATAAGCGATCCCGAAAGCATGGGCGGAGCGGGCTTGGCGTTGCCAATGCGTGATCTCGACAAGGCACTGGCCGACATCGTGGCGATCCGAAGCCAGATCGCGGCCGGCACCGCGTTCCGCGGCTACGGCCCGGCGACAATGGCTGCAACCGGCGCGGTCGCGCTTGTTACCGCGGTGCTGCAGTTCTGGCTGCTCGGCGATCCCACCAGCGAGCCGCTCGGCTTCTTTTTCGGCTGGTTCATCGCCGCCGCACTTTCCGGCCTGATCATCGGGATCGAGATGCGCGCGCGGTCGCGCCGCCATCATTCCGGTCTCGCCGATGCCATGATCCACCAGGCGGTCGAACAGTTCCTGCCCGCCGGCGTCGCCGGCGTCCTGCTTGCCGTGGTGATGTGGAAGTTCGCGGCCGAGACGCTGTGGCTCCTACCTGGGCTGTGGCAGATCCTGGTGTCGCTCGGCATTTTCGCTTCCGTTCGCTCGCTGCCGCGCACCGTCGCGCTTGCCGGCGCCTGGTATTTCATTTCGGGCTTTGCGGTGGTGGTGCTGGCAAGCGCGACCCATACGCTGTCGCCATGGACCATGGGCCTGCCCTTCGTGATCGGCCAGTCGGTGATGGCGGCCATTCTGTATTTCGCGTCCGGAGACAACGATGTCGAAGACTGACAGCGCGCCGTTTTCCTATCAGGGGCTCGACCGCGTCATTCACGAGAAGGCGAGGCTAGGGCTTCTGACCTCGCTGATGGCGCATCCGAAAGGGCTGGCGTTCGCCGATCTCAAGCAGCTCTGCGGCCTGACCGACGGCAACCTCAGCCGGCATCTCGCCGTGCTCCAGGATGCCGGCCTCGTCGAGGTGACCAAGGGCTATGAGGGCAACCGTCCGCACACCACCTGCCGCCTGACCAAGGCCGGCCGCCGCCGCTTCCTCGACTATCTCGCCGTGCTCGAGCGCCTTGTGCGCGATGCCGCCAAGGCCGCCGGCCGCGAGGCGCCGCCGCTCGGTCGCCTCGGCATGCTCTCGACCTGATTATCCCCCTTTTTGACCGGAGACTTTGCAATGCAAAGTGACGTCACGTGCCAGAACGAGAAGCTTCATGTCGGTATCATCATGGACGGCAACGGCCGATGGGCGACACGCCGTGGCCTGTCGCGCGCTCGCGGCCATGAGGCCGGCGTCGAGGCGATCCGCCGCGTCGTCGAGATCGCACCCAAGCAGGGCATCGGCACGCTGACGCTCTACGCCTTCTCCACCGACAATTGGCGCCGGCCCAAGGCCGAGGTCGCCGCGTTGATGACGCTGTTGCGGTTCTATCTCGCGAGCGAGGTGCAGAGCCTGGTGAAGAACGGCGTGCGCCTGACGGTGATCGGCCGCCGCGACCGTCTGCCTGACGGCATCGCCGCCGCCATCGCGCGCGCCGAAGCCGCCACCGCTCGCGGCAGCACGCTTCATCTGCGCATCGCCGTCGACTATTCCGCGCGCGATGCCATCCTCAATGCCGCGGCGAAAGCGGCGGCGCTGACCAGCCTGACCCGCGAGGCCTTCTCGCAGCTCGTCACCGGCGAGGCCGGCCTGCGCGACGTCGACCTCATCATCCGCACCAGCGGCGAGAAACGGCTGTCGGACTTCCTGTTGTGGGAAGGCGCTTATGCCGAGCTGCACTTCACCGAGCGGATGTGGCCCGAATTCGAGGCGAGCGATCTCGCCGAGGCGCTCGCTTCATTCCATGGCCGAGAGCGTCGTTTCGGCGGCCTGCAGGCGATCGTCCCGGAGGAGGTGCCGTCGCTCTCACGGGTGTGACGCATGGCAGCAAGAGGCGCGAACGAGCACTGAAATGCGCGGCTGGCTGCAACAGGCGCCTATTCGTCGATGTGCCGAAAACTTGAGCAAGCGTGCGGCAGGCTCGAAAACCGCTGCACGTTAGCGCGGATCGTGCTCTAGTGGCCTTTCGCGACGGGAGTTTTTCGCAAGATGCGCGCAGTTCTGGACTATTGCACCGGCGGAACGGAACGTCGGGTCACGGCCGGCACGCTCATCATCACCGAGGGTGGTACCACCGGTCACCTCTATGCGTTGATCCAAGGCAAGCTCGAAGTGCTCAAGGGCGAGATGGTGGTCGCAATTGTCACGGAGCCCGGCGCGGTGCTCGGTGAGATGTCGGTGCTGTTGGGACAGCCGCACACGGCGACGGTGCGGGCCTGCTCCGACTCGGTCGTCTACGAGTTCGAGGATGCCGCCTCGGTCCTCAAGCGCGAGCCTGAGGTTGCGCTGCTGATCGCGCGCCTGCTGGCGCAGCGGCTCAATGTCGCCAACACCTATCTCGCCGATCTCAAGCGGCAATATGCCGGCCACGGCACGCATCTGGCGATGGTCGGCGAGGTTCTTCAGAGCATGATCAACCTGCCGCCGCTTGAGGTCTCGCCAGGCTCGGATCGACAATCCGATCCAAGGATGTAAGCCAGTCCGGCGCAGCCGCGACCGGCAAAGCGGGCCGCTTCAGCGGCGCGCCGAGATCGATCCACTGCGCTTCGCCCGCCGCCAGCCAGAATGCTTGCTCCGCCTCGAGATCCAGCACGATATGGGTCGGCGGCCGGCCGGGTTGCAGGCCGGCATTGACGACCCAGGTCGGGCCGAGCCGGTCAAACCACGAGCCGTCTTTGATGAAGGGCGATTGATGCACATGGCCCGAGATCACCAGCGATGGCTGGTACTGCATGATCCACTGCACCAGCTCGACATCGCCGAAGAAGCGCTTGCCGCCCCAGCTCGTCGGCGAATCCGCCGGCGGCGCGTGATGCGCCCAGATCCATCGCTGCGGCCGGTTGAGGGAGGCATCGCGAAGCTGGTCGGTGAGACGCTGCTTGACCCGCGGACCGTCCCACCACGGGCACACCGTGAATAGTGTATCCCCTATGGTGAGGCTGTCGCCGTCGCAGGCGATCCCGAGCTCTCGCACCTCCGAGATCCAGCGCGAGATCTTCTCGCCTTCCGGATTGCGCTCGTCGAGATCGTGATTGCCGGAGCAGAGGATGACCCGCGTCCGGGCGGCGAGCAGTGCAAGATATTTCTTCACCACCACGATCTGCGCGCGAAAATCCACCATCGAGCCGATGTCGAGCGCATCGCCGGCGAAAATCACGAGGTCGAATTGCGGCGCCGCGCTGACCAGCCAGTCGAATTGCGGCAGCGAGTAATGCAGGTCGGCAACGACCAGGCAGCGCATGGAAAAATCCGTGAGCGAGAGATTGAAAATATCTGGAAACTACAAAATGTACTAAGCAAGAAGCAGACCAGCATGGCCGCTCCTTGACGTCAATCCGATCAGGCAAGCATGCTCCCGCGCGGTCGGACACGCAAGTGCCTGGCGCCGCAGGGCTGGACCGGATCATCGAATTCTGATGTCGTGGCGCATTCCCACGCGGTGATCGCGTGATCTCCTTCAAGACCATTCGCGCCCGCGCCGAGAAGCGCAAGGGCGGACCCAAGGCACTCGAAAAGCTGATGCCGGCAAAGCCCGATTTGAAGCGCCTGGCCAGGCTCGGCGACGATCGCATCCTTGCCGAGATGACCAGGCGGGTGTTTTGCGCAGGATTTGCCTGGAGCGTGATCGACGCAAAATGGGACGGTTTCGAGGACGCTTTCCTGCACTTTGAGCCGGCCAGGCTCAGTTTCCAGCCAGAGGACTATTGGGAGGGCCTGCTGCGCGACGCGCGCATCGTGCGCAACGGTGCCAAGATCATGTCGGTGCGCGACAACGCCGCCTTTGTCCAGGACATCGCAAAGGAGCATGGCAGCTTCGGCAGGTTTCTGGCGAAGTGGCCATCGTCCGACGAAATCGGCCTGCTCGACCTCCTCGTCAAGCGTGGCAGTCGGCTCGGGGGCAACACGGGCCAGATGCTGCTGCGCTTCGTCGCCTGGGACGGCTTCGTCACGTCGAAGGACGTCGTTGCTTGCTTGCGCGAGGCCGGCCTCGACCTTGCCGAGGAGATCAAATCCAAGGGCGATCTCGCCAAAGTGCAGGCGCAGTTCAACGCCTGGGCCGAGGAGACCGGGCTGCCCTACACGCATTTGTCGCGCATCTGCGCGCTGTCGGTCGGCGAGAACCGGGAAGAATAGCGAGGAGAGTAACGGAGAGACGCTCATGGCAGGTGAATTGGAAGGCAAGGTTGCCGTTGTCACAGGAGCTGCGTCGGGCATCGGACTGGCCAGCACCGAGGCGATGCTGGCCGCCGGCGCACGCGTGGTGACGGTGGACCGCGACGGCGCGGCATTGAAGGCGCTCTGCAGCGCGCACGGCGACGCCGTGATCCCGCTCGTCATCGACCTCCTTGATCCCACGGACTGCGCCACGCTGCTGCCGAGAGTTTTGCAGAGCGCCGGCCAGCTCGACATCCTGCACGCCAATGCGGGCGCCTATGTCGGCGGCGACCTCGTCGATGCCGACAGCACTGCGATCGACCGGATGCTGAACCTGAACATCAACGTCGTGATGAAGAATGTGCACGACGTGCTGCCCCACATGATCGAACGCCGGACCGGCGACGTCATCGTGACGAGCTCGCTGGCGGCCCATTTTCCAACGCCGTGGGAGCCGGTCTATGCGTCGTCGAAATGGGCGATCAATTGCTTCGTCCAGACCGTGCGGCGTCAGGTCTACAAGCACGGCATCCGCGTCGGCTCGGTGTCGCCCGGTCCCGTCATCACCGCGCTGCTCGCGGACTGGCCGCCTGAGAAGCTGAAGGAGGCCCGGGACGCCGGCAGCCTGCTGGAAGCCGGCGAAGTGGCCGACGTCGTGATGTTCATGCTGACGCGGCCGCGCAGCATGACGATTCGCGACGTCGTCATGCTGCCGACCAATTTCGATCTCTAGCGCGCTGGCGCCGGAGCGCCAAAATGATGTGCATGGTGTGGCGACCTCGCGCCGAACCTGCGGCAGGCGCGATTCGTCATCACGAAATGCATTTCGGCGGAACTATTATGCGCAGCATCCGTTCGGGAGTTTGAGCCAGGCGAACACAAGCGCAGGGAACGCCTGCTCTGGCCAAGCCAACGAAACCGAAAATCACGAAAACGGAGCAGCCCATGAAGCTAACATCCGCGCAGGTCAAGCAGACCGTCAATCAACTCGGCGCTCAGGTGCTGCCCGACGAGCATCCCGCCATGCCCCAGCTCAGCAGCATGTTCGGCGAGCACACGTTCTTCGTCGATGAGTCAGGACTCAAGGTTGTCGAACCCACCCCATCGCCCGCGACGGACCGTCAGAGCGGCGAAGTTGTCAGTCTCGCCAACTGGGCCGATTCAGACCTGACGCGCCTGACGGCGCATGAGCCCGAGCCGACCGGCGTGATCGTGGTGTTCGAGCAGATGAAGCACTGACGCCACCAGGGCGCGTAAAGCGGGCGGTTGGTCGTGGCGAAATCGGCCAGAGGAAGTGGCGCGCCACGGCCAATGGGCACTGCGGTCTTTCATTGGGCCTCATGGGCACCGGCTCGATGCCGGATGCCCTGACTACGGGCGGGTTAAAAGCGCCGTTGAGTTGCTGAACGATGATCACGACGTGAGGCTCCGGGCTGAGCCGGTTTGGCGCTCACCTCGGAGCGCCGAAACACTGCAGACTCGCCAACAAATGAGATCAGCCACGAAATGGCTGGATCGAATGAACTGTTACCGTGGGATTGCGACTAATAGCTTATAGCCGGCATCAGGGGGTGCGGCATCGAACGAAGCTGAACCGTCCTGCAATCATCGTCATCCTCTGCGGCCTCATATTTCTCGAGCTTCGGCGACGAAGTAGCGGATGGGCGCGAATAGTCATATCCCATCAGTTGTCGTGGGCTCGGCGCGAGCTTGTCCTGGGCTGGGCAAGCTTGGTTGGGTGATCGCCATGTCAACTATCATGCGACCAATGCGTCAAAAGGCCGTTGGCCGCATCGAACAAGCCTCTAAAGCCGCATATGAACGCACCACTCTGAATGCGCTGGGTGGATCATTGGTCAATCCGGAGCTTTTGAGATGTATGCATTGAGCCAGAACAAGGCTTTCGTGTTTCTCGTGTTGCTTGTCAGTTGTTCAGTTGCACCGATATTGCCAGCCGCGGCTCAGGGAAGATCCGGCGGGGATTGCGTATTTTGTTACATGGTTTGTGACCGACATTACACCGGGGCGGCGATCTTAAGCTGTTAAGCTGTCGTTCGGACTGCAATAGAAATCGTTGTATCCAGGCAAATAAGACCGGCTGCAATCGCGGCTGGCATCATACGGCAATGGGTTGCAAGCCCAATCCGCCCGGGTGGCGACCGGGGTCGCGGCTCCCGCCCGGCGAAGTTCCTTACTGACCTCTCGACGATATCTTTCGAACGATTGCTTCAAGCTTGAAGGGCGGTCAGATGCGCGTAGACGCTCCAAAGCTCAGGATGCTCAGTGTCGTCTTTTGGATCCTGTTGCTGCCTTGCATGTTCTACAATTTGTATCGCAAATACCAATCGCTCGACGCGTGCCGATTCCAGCAGATCGAATTGGAGGCCCTCGACGCCACGATTCGGGGAACCGGGAAATAGGGATGAGCAATATCGCGGACGCAGCTCCAAACAACATGAGGTACGGCCTCTTTATGGGTGCGGTTGGTATCCTGATGATCGGCTGGACGATCGCTTACGGGTACGCGAACTATCAAAGCGATGAGTGCTTGAAGAGTGCCAAGACCCGTATCGATAGCATTAGGACGCACATGGTGCCCGGCAACGCAGCCAAACAAGAAAGATAAGCCGAAAAAAGATTGCCATCTGAATGGCTGCGCCACGGTTCGTGACGCGCACAGGCCACAAATCGAGGCCGGCCAACCCAGGCCATTGTTCAGAGTGGCGCGCCCGACACGATTCGAACGTGTGACCTTTGCCTTCGGAGGGCAACGCTCTATCCAGCTGAGCTACGGGCGCAACGAGGCCTCATGTAGCCGATTGGCGAGGGGCGGGCAACCGCTTCTCGCCGCGGCGGCCTAGCTAGGCCGATTTGCGCCGCCCGGGTGCCGGAACCGGGTCGCGGCCGAGGCCGGCGAACTCGGCGAGCCGCGTTCGGCGCAGATGACGCGATTGCGGCCGAGCCGTTTTGCCGCGTAGAGCGCTTGGGTAGAGCGCTTGGCCGGCCGCAGCTAACAGCCGGTCGGGCCCGCCGTCGCTCTCGCCCGGAACGTGGCTGGCGACCCCGACGCTGAGGGTGACGTGGTCGCCAGCCCCCGTGGCGCCATGGGCGATCCGCAAGGCCATGACGGCACTTCGGATCTCGTCGGCGACGGCATAGCCGGCATCGCAGCCGGTCGGTCGAGCGCGACCAGGTCGGCGAGGCAATGTCGCTTGGTCTCGTAAAAGCCTGCCAGTGCTTCGTCGTGCCGATCACTTCCAAGGCCGCGACGCCGGTCAGCCGCTCGCAGGCTCTGTTCCAGATCACGACGCGGCGCTTCGGGTCGATCACGAAGGTCGGCACCACCAGATGCTGCATCAGCCGCACCGCGTAAGAATCGGCGACGTCTACGGTTTTGTCGAGCTTCGCCATGTCAGGCCACCGCCGCCACGGGAGCGACGCCGGCGCCGAACAGCTTGCGTACCTCGGCGGGCGGCTTGGCCGCGCTGAACAGATAGCCCTGCATCTCGGTGCAGCCGAGTGCGCGCAGCATCTCGCGCTGGGCCTCGGTCTCGACGCCTTCGGCGACCGTGGTCATGGTGCTGGCCGCGGCGATGTTCACCACCGCCTGCACGATGACCGGCGCACCGCTCGCCTCCGCCATATCGGCGACGAAGCAACGGTCGATCTTGATCTTGTCGAACGGGAATCGCTTCAGATAGCTCAGCGAGGAGTAGCCGGTGCCGAAATCGTCAAGCGCGATGCGCACGCCGATCGAGCGGAGCTGGTGCAGGATGGAGAGTGCCACCTCGTCGTCGCGGATCAGCACGGCCTCGGTGATCTCGAGCTCGAGCCGGCGCGGGTCTAGCCCGGAGGCGGCGAGTGCGCCGGCGATCTTGAGGGCGAGCGTGTCGCATTTGAGCTGCACGGGTGAGACGTTGACCGCGAGCCGCACATGCGCCGGCCAGGTCGCGGCCTCGTTGCAGGCCGTGCGCAGCACCCAATCGCCGAGCTCGTTGATCAACCCGGTATCCCCGGCGACCGGAATGAATTCGGCCGGCGACACCATGCCGCGTTGGGGATGCCGCCAGCGCAGCAACGCCTCGCAGCCGGAGACCTAGTTCGTGCGCAGATCGACCAGCGGCTGGTAGTGGATCTCGAAACCGCCATCCACCAGAGCCTGGCGCAGATCCTGCTCCAGGATGAGGCGGGCCTTGGCGCTCGCATCCATCGCCGGCACGAAGAAGCGGTAGGTGCGCCGGCCGCCCGACTTAGCGCCGTACATCGCAAGGTCGGCGTTCTTGATGAGCTGATCGAGATCGGTGCCGTCCTGCGGCGCCAATGCGATCCCGATGCTGACATCGGTCGAGAGCTGATGGCCAAGCGCGGTTTGCCGGCCTCGTCGCGAATGCCGATCCGGGTCGAAGTGATATAGCGCAGCCCCATGCCCGGCATCTGCCAGGCGTGTTCGTCCTTGAACAATCCCTTGGTCGATTTCAGCGCGCTGGTGTCGTCTTCGGTGATATGGGCGGCGGGCGCTTCGGGAAAGATGTCGAAAGCGGTCTTGCCGACGACATCCTGACGCGACTGGCCGAATAGCTGTTCGGCGACGCCATTGAGCAGCAGATATTGCCGGGTACTGGCGTCCTTCACGGTGATCTGCGAGGGGATATGGTCGATGATCTCGCGGAGGAAGGTGTAGTTGCGGTCGCGCTCCTGCTCCAGATTACGTCGTTCGGTAATCTCCTCGATCGTGGCGACCCATCCGCCCTGCGCGAGCGGGGTGTTGATGACCTGGAAGGCGCGGCCGTTGGGCAGCTCATGGACCCTGGTGGAGACCGTGCCTTCGGCGACGATCCTCATGACGTCGGCGCAAAACGCCTCGACGTCGCCATCGAACGCTCCGCGTTCCTTGCGATGGTACATCGCCTCGTGGATGTGGCAGCCGGGCTTGATGACGTCCGACGACAGGCCGAACATGTCGGCATAACGGCGGTTGCAGGTGACGATGTATCCGGCGGCGTCGTACAGGATCAGCCCTTGCGTCATGTTGTTCAGGGCGGTGTCGAGCCGACGCCGCTCCGATTCGATTCGCTCTTGGGTCTCGCGGTTCTGCCGGTTGATCTGGCGAATGATGAGATAGAGAATAAGTGCGATGATCGTGGCCGAGACCGTGGCGGCGGTCACCATGAGCCTAGTCTGCTCGCGCCAGTCCGCCAGCGCCGAATCCATCGTATTGGTTGCCATGATCAGAATGGGAAAATGCGCCAGCTGCGCACCCGCACCCAGCCGGCCCACGCCATCGATCGGGCTCTTCTCGATCCGCACTGTCTGCCGACCACCCTTGGCGACGATCTTCCGTAGTAAGGGGCCACTGGCGTAACTCTTGCCGATCAACTCCTCGGCATGCGGGTGACGCGCCAGCATCGTGCCGCCGCGGTCGAGCAGCGAGATCGCTGCGCCCCTTCCAAGCGCAACAGACGAGAAGAACTTCTGGTAGCTCTCGGGGTCGATCCGGCGAACCATGATGCCGAGCAGTTCGCCCGCCGGGTTTGTCAGCCGGCGTGCGACCACCGTCGTCCATTTGCCGATCAGAAAGCTGCGCACGGTCTCCAGCAGCACCGGCTCGGACTGGGGATTGGACTTGAAGGTCTGGAAATAGGCGCGGGAGGAGATATTGATCTTCGGCAGCGGCTCGTTGCGGGACCAGTTGATGATGTCGCCGTTGGCGTCGTAGATCGCGATGTCTCCGAGATAGTTCACGGCGCCGATCTTGTTCGTGAGCATGCGACGCGCTTCTGCGCTCGACATGCGCTCGTTGAACATTTCGGGCGAGGTGATATCCGACAGGTTCATCTGGGCGATCAAATCGGCCGCAACGATCTCGGAATCCTCAAACTGCTGATCGAAATGGCGGGTCAACAGCAGGACGGTATTTTCCAGCTCGCGCTCGCTATTGACCAGCGCTCGCTCGCGAAACTCGCCCACGGTCACGATGGTGGCGACAAAGATGCCGGCGACGAGCAGCGCGCCACTCAGGGTCAGCCACAGCACGGGGCCACGCCGCGAAACCGTCGCCCAGCAGGATCTCGCGGCCAAACGCATGCTTGATGCAATCGTGGAAACGACCTGACGCATTCCCCCACCCTCCGAGGGATATGCATACTCTCGACAAGTGGCACAAAGCTTAGGAAAGCCGGTGTTTAATAGCGGCAATGCCTTAGTCCAATGCGGCGAGCGAGGAACCACGTCGAATCGTCTTCAGATTGTGCATTGCGCAAATGCCATGAGGACAGCCGCACTGTTAATGCCGAGTTAATGCGAGACGCCTCCCGCCTTCTTGGCACCCGCATTACGCAGCCGTCCGACCACCCCGGTCGGGAAGAAATAGACGCTGGCGATGAAGAGCAGCCCGAGCCAGAGCAGCCAGCGGTCGGGATGCAGCAGTCCCGGGAGCAGCGGCAATCCGGTTTCCGATGCCGCCTTGGAGGCGACGCCCATCAGCGACTGGAGATAGTTCTGGGCGAGGATAAAGATCGCGGCGCCGATGATCGCGCCATAGATCGTGCCCATGCCGCCGATCACCACCATCAGCAGAATGTCCAGCATGATCGAGAAGCTGAGCGAGGTGTCGGGGCCGGCATAGCGCAGCCATAGCGCGTTCAGGATGCCGGCGCTGGCGGCGACCAGTGCGGCGAGGCAATTGGCATAGGTCAGGTGGAAGACGGTGCGGAAGCCGAGCGCTTCGGCGCGGAAGCGGTTTTCGCGGATTGCCTGCAACACCCGCCCGAACGGCGAGTTCACCACCCGCAACAAAGCGAGGATCATCACGGCCGAGGTGGCGAACACCAGATAGTAGGTGAGGATCCGGCCGTTGACCTCGAAACCGAAGAGGCTTTTGGAGATCAGGACCGTGCCGGGCCTGAGCAATTCCGGCAGTTGAAAGCTGCGTCCGTCCTCGCCGCCGGTCAGCCAGGACAGCTGGGAAGCCAGCACCTGGAAGGCGGAGGCGACCGCGAGCGTGATCATGGCGAAGAAGATCGCGGCGACCCGCAGCGAGAACAGGCCGATGGCGAGCGCGAGCAGGGCGGCGAGCGGCAGGCCGACCACGATGCCGGTTGCGACCGCGGCCCAATTCGGGCCCATCCCATACAGTGCGATCGCGATCGCGTAGCTGCCGATGCCGTAGAACATAGTGTGAGCGAACGACACCGAGCCGGTATAGCCGAGCAGCAGGTCGTAGGACGCAACAAGGGCCGCGAAGACGCAGATCTTGGCCGCGACGTTCAGCGCCTTGGCGCCCGGGAACAGGAACGGCGTCGCCGCCAGCGCCAGGATGATGACGATGAGAACGAGGGTGAGGACGCGGCTCTTCGGCGGATCGCCTGACAGGATCATCATCGACTGGTCACCGCATAGAGGCCGCGCGGCCGCCACATCAGAATGGCGACCATCAGCAGGATGTTGGAGACGAGCGCGAGCTTCGGCACCAGGAAGCCGCCGTAGTTGGCGACCATCGCGACCAGGATGGCGCCGATGAAGCAGCCGCCGATCGAGCCGAGGCCGCCGATGATGACGACGATGAAGATCAAGACGGTGAGGTCGTCGCTCATGGAGGCGTGGACCTGCTCGCGATAGAGCGCCCACATCTCGCCGCCGAGGCCGGCGAGCGCCGATCCCGTCATGAACACGCCGAGAAACAGGCGGCGGATGCGATAGCCGAGCGCCTCGACCATCTCGCGGTTCTCGACGCCGGCGCGGATCAGAAGCCCGAGCTTGGTGCGGTTGAGCACGGTCTGGATCGCAATGAAGACGACGAGGCCGATCAGCGTCGCCAGCACACGGTACTTCGCGATCGCGACGTCGCCGATGATGAAGGAGCCGCGCAGCGAGGTCGGCAGCGGCGCCGGGATGATCTGTGGTCCCCACAGCGCATAGAGCGTCTGCTCCGCGACGATCAGGCCGCCGGTCGTCATCAGGATCTGCTTCAGGTGCTGACCGTAGACGGGGAGGATCAGCACGCGCTCGACGATCAGGCCGAGCGCGCCGGACACCGCCATCGACAGCAGCGCCGCCGGCGCCAGCACGGCGAGGTTCACCCACAGTGAATCCGCCTGCACCGAAGCTGCGAACGGCGCCAGCACCAGGGTCGCGACATAGGCGCCAACCGCGATGAACGCGCCATGGCCGAAATTGAGCACGTCCATCAGGCCGAACACCAGCGTCAGCCCCGAGGCCATGATGAAGATCATCATGCCCATGGCGAGGCTCGCGGCCGTCAACGTCAGCCAGGTGCTGGGCGAGCCGATCAGCGGGATCGTGACCAGCGCCAGCGCGATCGGCAGTAGGATCGGCGCGATGTCGCGCTTCGGCTTCGGCAGCGGATCGGTTGCAGCAAGTTCGGTCACTGATGCGTCTCCAGGCTCAGGCCCAACAGCCGCTCCTGGAGCGGCACGTCGGACGCCAGGGCTGCCATGTCGCCGCGATGGACGATGGTGCCGTTATCCATGACCAGCACGTTGTCGCCAAGCTCGCGGGCGGCGAAGAAATTCTGCTCGACCAGGAGAATGGTGGCGCCCTTGCGCTTGATCTCCTTGAGGCACTCGATCAGCGCCATCACGATGGCGGGTGCCAGTCCCTTGGTCGGCTCGTCGATCAGCAAGAGCTTGCGCGGTTCGATGATGGCGCGCGCGATCGACAACATTTGCTTTTGTCCGCCCGAGAGACTTCCCGCGCGCGACAACCAGAACCGGCGCAGCGCCGGGAAGAAGCCAAAAATCCAGTCGAGCTGGCTGTCGTCGAGCGGTCCGTCGCGGGCCGCCAGCACCAGGTTCTCCTTGACCGTGAGGTCGGAGAACACCGCCATGCTCTCCGGCACATAGCCGACGCCGAGCCGCGCGATATCGGGCGTGGTGTGGCTCTCGATGCGTTCGCCTGCGAGGCTGATCTCGCCCTTGGAAGCCTGCCAGAGACCCATGATCGTGCGCAGCGTCGTGGTCTTGCCGGCGCCGTTGCGGCCGAGCAGCATGGTGGTCTGCCCCTGCGCGACGGCAAGATCGATGCCTTGGAGAATGTGGTAGCGGCCGATATGGGTGTGCACGCCGGAGAGCTTGAGCAGGTCTGTCATGCTGCGCTCCCTGATGTCGCGCTCTCCGATGTCGCGTTCTTGGGAGCAATGCCGAGATAGGCTTCCTGCACGATCGGTGAGGCGATCACCTCGGCCGGCGAGCCATCGGCAACGAGTTGCCCGTTATGCAGCACGATGATGCGGTCGGCGAGCGAGCGCACCACGTCCATCTTGTGCTCGACCAGGAGGATGATCTTGCTCCTGTCTTGCTTGAGCTGTGAGATCAGGTTCAGCACCACGGGCACCTCGTCGATGCTCATGCCGGCGGTGGGCTCGTCGAACATGAACACCTTCGGCTCCAGCGCGATCATCAGCGCGACTTCGAGCTTGCGCTGGTCGCCATGCGACAGCGCGGTCGCCGTGACGCCGCGGCGGGTGCCGAGCGCGACTTGGTCCAGGATGGCATCGGCGCGCGCGATCAGGTCGCGGCGGACCATCCAGGGCCGCAGCATGTCGTAATGAGTGCCGTTCGCGGCCTGCACGGCGAGGCGGACGTTCTCTTCCACCGTCAGGTTCGGGAACAGATTGGTGAGCTGGAAGGCGCGCCCCAAGCCTGCGCGGGTACGCAGCGGCGCGGAATGCTGGGTGATGTCGGTGCCGTCGAACAGGACGCTGCCGCCGGACGCGCGCAACTGGCCCGAGATCAGGTTGAAATAGGTGGTCTTGCCGGCGCCGTTCGGCCCGACGATGGCGGTGAGCTCGCCCGGACGGAACGTGCAGGTGACGTTGTTGACCGCGACATGGCCACCGAAGCGGATCGTCAGGTCGCGCGTTTCTAACGTCAGAGCCATTTGAAGTCTCGATCGAGTCCGGCGAATGGGAACGAAGATATATCCGCGATCACGCTGCGCTCCCTCCCCCGCTTGCGGGGGAGGGCTGGGGAGAGGGTGCCTCCACAGGCAAGAAGAACCTCAAAGATGAGAAAGCCCTCACTCGGCGCTCCGCGCCGACCTCTCCCGCAAGCGGGAGAGGTGAAGCCTCAGCGCTTATTGCGGACCGGAACGTCCATGTCCTCGATCTTCAGCTCGCGCACCGGCTCGAGCACAGCCCAGGCGACGTTCGGATCGACCTTGACCTTGAAGTGATACATGCTCTGCAGCGCCTGATGGTCCTCTTTGCGGAACATCATCTTGCCCTTCGGCGTGTCAAACTCGAGCCCTTCCATGGCTGATATGAGCTTCTCGGTGTCGGTCGATTTCGCCTTGGTGACGGCGGCGACGACGGACATCGCGGCCGCAAAACCGCCCGCGGTGAAGAAGTCCGGCGGCGCGTTGAAGCGCTTCTGGTGCTCGGCAACCAGCCAGTCGTTCACCGGGTTCTTCGGGATCGCATAGAAATAATAGGTCGCGCCTTCCATGCCGGGCAGGCCCTTGTAGGCGGCGAGCGCCGGCAGGATGTTTCCGCCGGTCGACAGCTCGATGCCGTAGCGCTTCGGATCCATGTCCTGGAGCTTTGCCAACGGATTGCCGGCGCCGGCCCAGATCACCCAGATCACCTTGCGGCCGGGCTTGTCCTTCAGCGCGTCGAACAGGCGCTGGCCGGCCGCGGTGAAGTCGGTGGTCGAGGTCGGCGCATATTCCTCGGCGGCGAGCGTCGCGCCGGTCTTGGCGAGCGCCTCCTTGAAGGCGGCGACGCCGTCGCGGCCAAAGGCGTAGTCCTGCGCCAACGTCGCCACGGTGACGCCCTGCTTGCCGATCGCGACCGCGTTGGAGATCGCGTCCTGCGAGGAGTTGCGCGCGGTGCGGAAGATGTAGCGATTCCACTTCTCGCCGGTAATCTGGTCCGCGACTGCGGGCTCGACGATCAGGATCTTCTTGTTCTCTTCGGCGACAGGGAGAATGGCCAGCGCCGCGGCCGACGAGGTCGTGCCGATCGCGATGTCGGCCTTGTCGTCCTGATAGGCTTCGGCGAGCGCAGCCTTGGAAAGGTCCGGCTTGCCCTGGTCGTCCTTGGTGATGATGACGATCTTGCGACCGTCGAGCGTCATGGTGCCCTTGGTGGCGTATTCGAATCCCATCTGCAGGCCGGTCTCGGTCTGCTTGGCATAGGCCTCCAGCGGGCCGGTCTTGCCGTAGATCAGCGCGACCTTGAGGTCGTCGGCCTTCACGGAGGTGCTCGCGGCCAGGGCGAGAATGGTTGTTGTTATGATGAGTGATCGACGCACGATGGTCCCTCCTGATTCAAAGTTTCTCGGCAATAGCGATTTGCATAACAGTTCGGACATTGCAATTAAACCTTCCGGCTGAGCCGCTGGCGTAGCGCATGCATCATTTCCAGGCGTGCCGTGCCGCGCGTTGCGCGCCGTGATCGGGCGCAGCTCCCTCGAGCTGGCGCCAATCCGATTGGGCCTCTTCCGCGCTCTCGAAGATATGCGGCGCGACGCCGCGCCTCTCCAGGGCTTCGCCGAGCTTGATGCGCAGGAAGCCGGAGGTCGTGTAGCGCGACACGCCGGTATAGAAGCGGTCGACGAGGCTGCGGACCATGGCCGAGTAATCGTCCAGCAGCTCGGGCAGGACCGAGAAGTGGTCGTAATTGACGATGGCGTAGACCTTGTGGCCGAGCGGGGTGAGCCTGGCTTCGACCATCCGCGCGATGGCGTCGATGTCGGCCTTACTGCGCAGGGGATAGCGCTCCAGATTGACGAAGAACAGGTTCTGCTGCTCGTCGAGCGTAAAGCGCTGGTCGAGCGGGATGGCGAGCAGCCGCTCGCGCAGCTCCATCGGATCGTCGCGGAAGATGCGCGCATCCATCGGAGCGGGATCGCGCGGAATCAGCGGCTTGAAGTCCATCAGGCGCAGAATGTCGCGTTCGATGTCGATGCCGGGCGCGGCTTCCGTGAGCTCGAGCCCGTCGGGCCGCAGTTCGAAAACGCAACGCTCGGTGACATACAGCACGCGCTGCCTGCGCGCGGCGGCGAAGGCGCCGCTGAAGGTGACGTGCTCGACCTTGTCGACGAATTTGCGTGCCGTCGCCTCGTCCAGGATCGAAAGCCTGCCGTCGTTCACCGCAATGCGCTGCTTGCCGGCACCGAACGTGCCGACGAACACGACCTCCTTGGCATTCTGGCTGATGTTGATGAAGCCGCCGGCGCCGGCAAGCTTTGGCCCGAACTTGCTGACATTGAGATTGCCGGCACGGTCGATCTGGGCAAGGCCGAGGAAGGCGGCATCGAGGCCGCCGCCGTCATAGAAATCGAACTGATAGGGCTGATCGATCACGGCCTGTGTGTTGATCGCCGCGCCGAAATCGATGCCGCTGGCCGGGATGCCGCCGATCACGCCGGGCTCGGCGGTCAGGGTGATGAGGTCGATGATCCGCTCCTCATTGGCGACCGAGGCGATCCCCTCCGGCATGCCGATGCCGAGATTGACGACGCTGTTGGCCTTGAGCTCGAAGGCGGCCCGCCGCGCGATGATCTTGCGTCCGCTCATGGGCATCACCGGCAGCGAGGTCGTGCGGACCCGGATCTCGCTGCTGAACGCGGGATTGTATTGGGTGCCAAACGTCTGCCAGTGGTGCTCGGGCCTTGCCACCACGACGCAATCGACAAGGATTCCGGGTATCTTCACCTGGCGCGGATTGAGGCTGCCGCTTTCCGCGACCCGTTCGACCTGGGCGATGACGATGCCGCCGGAATTATGCGCGGCCATAGCGATGGCGAGCGCTTCCAGCGTCAGCGCCTCCTTCTCCATGGTGAGGTTGCCGTCGGGATCGCCGGTGGTGGCGCGGATGATGCCGACATGGATCGGGAAGGTCTTGTAAAGCAGGCATTCTTCACCGTGAACCGTGATCAGCTCCACCATGTCCTCGGTGGTGCGGGCATTGAGCTTGCCGCCGCCATGGCGCGGATCGACGAAGGTGCCCATGCCGACGCGGGTGATGTGGCCGGGGCGGTGCGCGGCAATATCGCGGAACAGATGCGTGATCACGCCCTGTGGCAGGTTGTAGGCCTCGATCTGGTTGGCGATCGCGAGCTGCTGCAGTTTTGGCGCGAGGCCCCAATGGCCGCCGATCACGCGGCGCAGCAGGCCCTCATGGGCGAAATGGTTGAGGCCGCGATGCTTGCCGTCGCCCTGGCCGGCGGCATAGACCAGTGTCAAATTGCGCGGCTTGCCCTGGGTATAGGGCGCGTCGTCCTCATCCGAGAGGTAGAGCTCCTCCAGCGCCAGCGCGATCTCCTCGGCAAAGCCGATGCCGACGAAGCCGCCGGTTGCCACGGTGTCGCCGTCGCGGATCAGCATGACGGCTTCCGCCGCCGTGACGACCTTGCCCTTCTCCGAATTGCGCAGGTAAGGCAACACTGGGTGCTGGCTCACGGCGTTCCTCCCGCTATCTGGACCGCATACGTTTGTTCTTGCTTTGCAGCCATCCTATCGCGCGGAGCGGTCCTGGAACAGGCCGCTCCGCGCCGATTGAATGGGGGTCGGCTCGTTTAGCGCGGCACTATTTTGCGGGTTTCGGTGGCGAAGTAAACTGAGACGATGGTGACGAGCGCAAGAGCAATCATGTAGGCCGAGATCGGCCAGGTCGCCGGCGCGTAGGCCGTCATCAGGCCGGTGGCGATCAGCGGCGACAGCGCGCCAGCGAAGATCGAGGCGAGATTGTAGCCGAGGGAGACGCCGCTATAGCGCACCTTGGTGCCGAACAACTCCGACAGGAAGCTCGCCTGCGGGCCGTACATCGCCGCATGGCCGATGGCCAGACCCAGCACGATCGCGATCCAGGCGAGTTGCGGATTCTTGGTCGCCAGCAGCATGAACAGCGGGAACGACATCAGCGCCGAGAACACCGCGCCGAAGATGTAGATCGGCCGCCGTCCGACGCGATCGGACAGCGCGCCGAAGGCGGGAATGGTGAAGGTCTCGATCGCGGCTCCGATCAGCACGCCGTTGAGCATGTCCTGCTTGTTCATGCCGAGCGATTGCGTCGCGTAGGCGAGCACGAAGGTGGCATAGATGTAGAAGAAGCCATTCTCCGCGAATCGCGCGCCCATCGCCAGCAGGATGTTCTTGGGGTACATGCGGATCGCGTCGACGATCGGCATCTTCACCTCCTGCTTGCTGTCCTTGACCTTCTGGAACTCCGGCGATTCCGCGATGGTGAAGCGGATCCACAGGCCGACCAGCACCAGTGCGATCGAGAACAGGAACGGGATGCGCCAGCCCCAGGCATAGAGCTGGGCGTCGGTCAACATCGAGGACACCACCGAGAACACCAGCGTGCCGAGCACCAGGCCGAGCGGGGCGCCGAGCTGCGGCCAGCTGCCGTAAAAGCCCTTCTTGTCCGCCGGTGCGTGCTCGACTGCCATCAGCACGGCGCCGCCCCATTCGCCGCCGAGGCCAAAGCCCTGGATCAGGCGGCAGGCGACGAGCAGGATTGCAGCCCAGATGCCGGCGGTCTCGTAGGTCGGCAGGAAGCCGATCGCCGCGGTCGCGGCGCCCATGATCAGGAGCGTGAGATAGAGCATGGTCTTGCGGCCGATCTTGTCGCCGTAATGGCCGAACACGACGCCGCCGAGCGGACGCGCGATGAAGCCGAGCGCGTAGGTCGCGAATGCCAGCAGCGTGCCGACCGCCGGATCGAAGGTCGGAAAGAACAGCTTGTTGAAAATCAGCGCCGCGGCGGTGCCATAGAGGAAGAAATCGTACCACTCGATGGCCGTGCCGATCAGGCTCGCGGTGGCGACCGTCACGTGCGACGGCTGTTTCGCCTGAAGCTGATGGACTGTGATCGCTTCACTCATCTGGCGTACTCCCTGTTTGCGAATGCGCACGTGCAGCATGCGTCATTGTGCAAAGCGAAGAGCAAGCTCCGCGCCAGATGCTGTTCATTTGCGCAAAATGGCTGAAAATCCAGCAGTTTCAGCGTTGGCTCCGGGACAGAGCGGCAACGCGCGCTGTCAGGAATCCGAGACTCCGGACGCGCCGTGTCTCGAAACTCAGACGGCGGCCGGTCCCGCGGCGAGGCCGAACTTGGCAAGCTTCTTGTAGAACGTAGCGCGCGAGATGCGCAGCATCTTGGCGGCTTCGGAGATCTGGCCGTTGCTGGCGGCGAGCGCTTGCTCGAGTGTGTGCTTCTCGAATTCCGCCTCGGCCTCGGCATAGGGCACCACGAAGCCGGCCGCGCGGACCGGCGCAGCGAGCCGGGTCTCCGTGCCGACAGGAAGGATGCGCACGAAATCGTCGCCGGTCAGCCGCCCGGAATCGCTGAGGATCAACGCGCGCTCCAGGATGTTGCGAAGTTCCCGGACATTGCCCGGCCAGTCGTAGCAGGCAAGCGCGGCGAGCGCGCTCGGCGTGATCTTGGCGCTGACGTAATCGCCGGACGCGCTGATGTCCTCGAGCAGCCGGGCGCTGATCTCGGGAAGATCACCAAGGCAGTCGCGCAGCGGCGGCAGCTCGATCGAGAGCACGTTGAGCCGGTAATAGAGGTCGGCCCGGAACGCGCCGTCGCTGACGCGCTTGCGCAAATCGACATTGGTGGCGGCGACCACGCGCACGTCGACCTTCGAGACCTTGTCCGAGCCGAGCGGCTCGATCTCGCGCTCCTGCAGCACGCGCAACAGTTTGGCCTGCAACTGCAGCGGCATCTCGCCGATCTCGTCGAGAAACAGCGTGCCGCCGTCGGCGATCCGGAATTTTCCCTCGCGGCCCTTGCGGTCCGCGCCGGTATAGGCGCCGGGCACGGTACCGAAAAACTCGGCTTCGATCAGCGTGTCGGGAATCGCCGCGACATTGACGCTGACGAACGGCTTGTCCGCGCGCGATGAAGCGTTGTGGATCGCCTGCGCCAGCATTTCCTTGCCGGTCCCGGTCTCGCCGGTGAGAAGCACCGTGACGCTCTGCCGCGCGGCGCGCCCTGCGAGCTCCTTGGCCTGCGCGATTCCCGGTGTCACGCCGACGAAGTCCGCGAACGTGAAGCGCGCCGCGCGGGCGTTGGACAATTGCCGCCGCGCCAGACGCAGGTCGCTCTCGAGCTGGCTGACGCGGGCCAATAGCGGCTTGAGGCTCTCCAGATGGTCATAGAGCACGAAGCCGATCGCGCCGATGACCTTCCGGTTCTCGTCCTCGATCGGCATCCGCGTGACCACGAGCTGCTCGCCGCCGAGCTCCATGATGTCGAGCAGGATCGGTTCGCCGGTTTCGGCCACCTTCCGCATCAGGCTGTTCGGGATGATCTCCTCGATCGGCCGTCCGATCGCTTCCGCAATATGCTTGAGGCCAAGCGCGGCGAGGTATTTCTCGTTGACGTAGACGACCCGCCCGCCGCGGTCGATCGCAATCGCGCCCTCGCAGAGGTGCTCCAGCCGCTCGAACAGCGTCACCATCGCCCGCGCGCGGACATAGGCGGGATCGTTGACGGCGGAAGAGAGAGTGGACATGGCATGCCTCGCGGGAAGCCGGTCTGCTTATTACCAAAAGGGCAATAATTTCAAAGGGCGAAAACGGGGGGTTGCGGAACTGGCCGCACCATAGCCGTCGTCCTGGACAAGCGGAGCGCAGATCCAGGACCCATTACCCCAAGAGGTGGTTTGGCGAAGACTGCCAACGGCCATCTCGTCCCACAACTGCTCGCTGGGGTAATGGGTCCTGGCTTTCGCCAGGACGACGCCAGGGATGGGCCTCGCGACTTACCGCCAGTACCCGTTCGCCCGCGAATAGCCTTGGCGATTCGCCTGGGTCGGGCGGCTTGCCACGCTGGCGCGCGCCTCGCTGGAGATGGGCGTTGCCAGCGTCAGCTCCTCGAGGAAGATCGGGCGGGCGAAATAATAGCCCTGCGCATAGCGGATCCTGGTTGCGGCCTGCAGATACGCCAGTTCCTCGTAGGATTCGACGCCTTCGGCGATGACGGTCATGCCGAGCGCCTCGCTCAGGGATTCGATCGCGCGCAAGATGCCCTGGTTGCGCGGACGCTTATGGATGTCGGTGATGAAGGAGCGGTCGATCTTGATCTCGTCGGCGGTGATGTCGGCGAGCGCGGAGAGCGAGGAATAGCCGCTACCGAAATCGTCGATCGAGATGCCGACACCGAGCTTGCGGAACATCGGCAGGATCTCGGCCTGGAAATGATTCTTGGCGACGAAGGCGTCTTCCGTCACCTCGATCATAAAGCGTTGGGGAAAGCCGGTTTCGTCCAGCGCCTGCGCAAAGCTGCGCATGAATTCCGGGTTGCCGGCCTGCGTAGCGGCGACATTGATGCTGATGCTCGCGTCCGCGCCAAACGTGGCGTTGATAAGGTCGATCGATTTGACGATCTCGGCGAGCACGAGATGGGTCAGCTCGTCGATCAGCCCGAGTTCGGTCGCAAGGTCGATGAACGAGCCGGGCGCCTGGATGATACCTTCGTCGTCGCGCAGGCGTACCAGGGCCTCGATGCCCTCCACCGCCTGCGTCCTGATGTCGACCTTGGACTGGAAGGCGCAGCAGAAGCGTTTTTCGAGAATGGCGAGCCGCAGCGATTGCTCGATCTTCATCCGCGCCAGCGCCTCGCGCTCCATGCCGGAATCGAAGAAGGCCGCCGAGCCCTTGCCGTTGTTCTTGATGCGGTACATCGCGATGTCGGCGTTCTGGCGCAGCGTCGCGAAGCTGCGGCCGTGATCGGGGTAGAGGCTGACGCCGACGGAGGTGGAGGCGAACACTTCCGAATTGTCGATGAAGAACGGCGCGGTCAGGCGTTCCAGCGTCGACTGCATGAACTCGGCGACTTCCTCCTGGCTCTGGATCGGCGACAGCAGCAGCAGGAATTCGTCGCCGGAGATGCGCGACAATATGTCGGAGTCGCGCAGGTCCCGCCCGAGCCGCTTCGAGAGCTCGACCAGCAGCGCATCGCCGACCGTATGGCCGTAATAGTCGTTGATGTGCTTGAAATTGTCGACGTCGAGAAAGGCGAGCGCAAAACGCTCGCCGTCCCGCGCCAGCAGGCCGTTGGCGCGGTGCTCGATCACACGCCGCGAAGGCAGCCCGGTCAGCTCGTCGAAATAGGCCGAGCGGAATAGCTGGTCCTCGAAATTCTTCTGCTCGGTGATGTCGGCGGAAGCTGAGATCAGGAGCTCGCGTCCGGCGAGGTGGACCGGACGATGGGTCGTGAGCAGGACCTGGCGTGCAGCCCCATCCTGGAGCGCTTCCTCGGTGACGACGGCCTGACCGGCGCTCAGCGCCCGGCGGCAGGCCTCCCGGCGCTGCGCGAGATCCGGCGCAGGGCGGCTGCCGTCCATGCCGAGCTGGGTGGCCGCCGCATCGTTGACCAGAAGAAGTTCGCCGCCGGCGTCCTGCACGGTCACGCCGGCCGGAAGCATTCTAACGATTTCCTTGAGAAAACCGAGCTCGGCTTCGGTCGCGCCGGAGTATCTGTTGTCGTTCATAGAATTCATGAATCTTGTTGTTTCAGCGCGCCTTTTGCAATGAGCGCGATCTTGCGCGGTTCCCTCTTAGGTTTGGTTAAGGGGTCGGGAGAAATGCGGGGGTGTTTTGCGGGAAACTTGCGGCGTTCTGGCGCGGGCAGCCGATCGTCATTAACAGGGGGTCAACGCCGCTTGCGAAAGTGCCAGCGAAGCCCGCGATCCGCTTTCGTTTGCAGCGGCTATTCGCTGCGGGGAATGCGGCATTGCATGGTGCAATGCAGCCCGGTCTTCAAGTAAGAGATCTCGGTCTTGCCGTCGAAGGCTGACAGCGCCGACTTCAGCAGCTGGGTGCCGAAGCCGGCTTCGGACACATTGTCGATGCTCGGTCCTTCGGTTTCGTCCCAGGTGATGGACAGGCGGTCATCGCTGACGGTCCATGACACCTGCAGCAATCCGCGCGGTGCGGAGAACGCACCATATTTGCCTGCATTGGTGGCGAGCTCGTGAAACATCAGCGACAGCGTCACCGCGAGTTTCGGCGGCAGGAATAGCCGGTCGCCGTTGAGCGTGAAGCGGACATGGCCGTATGGGCCAAGCTCCGAGATCAGGAGGTCGCGAATGTCGCAGCCGGCCCTGTCGATCCGCGAAATCAGGTCGTCGGTCGCGGCCAGCGACCGCAGCCGCGGATCGATCCGGGCCCAGATCTGCGGCTGGTCGTGCAGTACCTGATGCAGCACCGCATGCACCGTCGACAGCTTGTTCTTCAGCCGGTGCTGGAGCTCGTCGACCAGCAGCTTGCGGTAATCCTCTTCTTCGATCAGGCGCTTGGAAATCCGCCTCTGCTCGATCAACAGCGAGCGATAATGCTCGACGCCCCAGATGGTCAGCGCACTGACCCCCCAATACAGCGCCAGCAGGGCGAACCGGGCGCGATCGGCAAAGGCATCGCCGAAATTCAGCACGACGCCGAGCACGCCGCCGACCAGTGCCGTAGCGACGCCGATCCGCAAGCCTCCGAACGCGGCGGCAAAGAACACGGCCGGGAAATACGGCGTGAAGTAGACGTCGGGGCGCACATGCGCGAGGCCCCAGCGCGCCAGCGTCGCGACCAGCAGGCAGGCCACCGCGAAGGCAATGCTCAGGCCGAGCGTTGGCGGCGCCACGCCCTGCCAGCTCTTGCGGAATTCGTCGATCAGCTTCCCCATGCGCTGCCCGGCTGCGATCTGCGTCTGAAATTCGACCTTTGGGCGGGAATGTTACGCATGTCGCTCGCACAAGCATAGCTTGCCTTGTCCGGAGCGGGCAGGAATAGTGATTGTCGCGGCGCCGTCATAGATCGGCGCCCGCAATTTGGCATCAAACGGTTCGGAAACAGGAACACTCCATGGGCAGGCTGGACGGCAAGGTTGCGGTGATTACGGGCGCGACGAGCGGGATCGGATTGCGGACCGCGGAAGTCTTCGTTGCCGAAGGTGCCAAAATTGTGATCGCTGGCCGGCGCGTACCGGAAGGCGAGGCGCTGGCGAAGCAGCTCGGCGCCAACTGCATCTTCCGCCAGACGGACGTGACGGTCGAAGAGCAGATGCGCGTGCTGATCGCGCTGGCGGTCGACAAGTTCGGCAGGATCGATTGCCTGTTCAACAATGCCGGCGGTCCGGCGCAGACCGGCGGCATCGAGGGCCTCGAGGTTGAGCGGTTCGATGCGGCGATGGCAACGCTGGTGCGCAGCGTCATGCTCGGCATGAAGCACGCCGCGCCCCTCATGAAGCAGCAGGGATCTGGCAGCATCATCAACAACGGCAGCATCGCCGGCCGCCTCGCCGGCTTCTCGTCCTCGATGGTCTATGGCGCGGCCAAGGCCGCCGTGATCCATCTCACCAAATGCGTCGCCATGGAGCTCGGCGAAGCCAACGTGCGCGTCAACTCGATCTCGCCCGGCGCCATCGCCACCGGCATTTTCGGCAAGGCGCTGGGGCTCTCGACCGATGCGGCCGAGAAGACGCCGGCCGTGATGCGCGAGGTCTACAAGACCGCGCAGCCGATCCCGCGCGCGGGCCTTCCCGACGACATCGCGCATGCCGCAGTGTTTCTGGCCAGCGACGAATCCAGCTTCATCAACGGCCACGATCTCGTCGTCGACGGCGCCATCACCGGCGGCCGCAACTGGAGCCAGCAGCAGCAGGGCTACGTCGCGTTGCGCAAGGCGTTCGACCAGGGGGCGTAGCGCCACACGGGAGGATTGGTAGGGTGGGTTACGCTGCGCTAACCCACCCTACGAAGGCTTCACCACCACCCGCAGCCCGTCCCGCGGCTTCGGGATCGGCCACATCTGCCAGTCGGGCGTGTAGCCCGGCTCCAGCGACACCTCGACGTTCTGCAGGAAGTGCCGCGCAAAGCATTTGGCCTGCATGTAGGCGAAGTGCAGGCCGAGGCACATATGCGCGCCGCCGCCGAACGGCACCCAGGCGAAGCGGTGGCGGTTGCGCTGGGCTTCCTCGGTGAAACGAGAGGGATCGAAGCGATCCGGCTCCGGCCAGATGTCTTTCATGTGATGGGTATAGAGCGGGTTGATGCCGATTGCCGTCCCGGCGGGAACCCTAAAGCCCTTGAAGGTGAAATCGCGCATGGCGCGGCGCGGCATCGACGGCACCGGCGGCTTGATTCGCAGCGCTTCCTTGAAGGCCATCTCCGACAGCGGCATCTTTTCGAGATCGTCGAAGCTGGTCGGCGCATCGGCGGAAAGCTCGAGCGCCAAAACCTCGTCGCGCAGCTTCTTCTGCCACTCCGGATGCGCCGCGAGCTCGCCGACGAAGGAGGTCAGCGACGAGGTCAGCGTGTCGTGCGCCGCCATCATCAGGAAGCTCATGTGGTCGATGATGTCCTGCTCGGAGAGCAGCGCGCCGTCCTCATGGGTAGCACGGCAGAGCTGCGAGAACAGATCGTCGCCGCCGTGATTGCCGCGGCGTAGCGGAATCTCCTCGCGAAAATAGGCGACGATGCGCTTGCGGCCCTTCACACCGCGCGCCATCTGCGTGCCGGGCAAGGGGCGGCGGATCGGGGTGACCGCGGCCGCAACCATGTCGACGAAGGCGCGGTTGATCTCGTCGACCTCCGGTCCGATCTCGGCGCCGAGGAAGGATGTTGCGGCCAGATCGAGCGTAAGCTGCTTCATTGCCGGATAGAGCTGCATCGTGCCCGGCTTCGCCTTCCACTGCGCGACGCGAGCGGCGATGCCGCGGTCGAGATCGCTGTGATAGGACTTCATCGGCCCGGATTTGAATGCGACCGAGAGCGCCTTGCGGTGCAGCCGGTGCTCGTCGAAATCGAGCAGCATCAATCCGCGCGGAAACAGCAGGCCGAGCACCTTGTTCCAGCCGTGGGTCGACGAGAACAGCTTGTGCTGGTCGAACAGCACGAGTTCGTTGGCCTCGGGGCCAAGCAGCACGACGTTGGTCTCGCCGAAGAAATGGGTGCGGTAGACTAGGCCGTATTTGGCGCCGTTCGCCTCGATATGACCCTTGGGATCCGCCAGCACCTGGAAGGTCTTGCCGATGATTGGCCAGCCCTCGTCGCCGGGAATGTGCGTCAGTTCGTTGCGCTTGGGCGGGGTGAAACTGAGCTCAGGCGAGGCCACGTTCTGCATCGACATGACGATTGCTCCGGTTGGCGGACCGAACAGAAATCGCGCGAGGGCGGCATATTGCGGCCTGCGCCAGGCTAAAACGACCAGCATAGCACAGGCCGAAAAACGTCTGACAGGTCACCGCCCAACGGAGGCGGTGACGAGGCCTACCGCTTCGCCGCTTCCTTCTGCAGATCCGGGGCGTTGACGGCGGGAATGGCGACACGCCCGGCGCCGGTCACCTTCAGCGCCTCGGCTGCCTTCTCGTTCTCCATGATCTTCGCCATCACGGCCTGGCCCGCGCGTTCGAAGATCGCGCGGTTCTCGATCACGAATTTTTGCGACTTGCGGAGGCCGTCGATATAGCCGTTGATCTCCGGTACGACGTAGCGCGCGACCATGTCCCAGCTCCGGCGCGTGGCTTCCGGATTGGCCCAGTCGTGCACGAAGCCGATGATGGCGCCGACGCCGCCCGACACCTGCATCACGTTCTTGATCATCTTGACGAGATCGTCTGGCGTGCCGATGACGGAGGCCGCGCCGTCGACAAAAGCGGTCTTGTTCACGGCCTCGTCGGGCGAGGCGAACGCGGTGAGGCCTGGCCGTTGCAGCGTGCCGACATTATATTCGTTGTGCCAGCGCATCAGCCCAGCGCCGGCCTCGCGTCTGGCCTGCTCGCGGGTCTCGGCGAGGTGCCAGGTCAGCAGCACGCGCCAGTTCGCCCGATCGACTTTGGTGCCGTGCTTCCTGGCGGCGTCCTCGGCGAACTGCCATTGCTGCTGGAGCGACATCAGCCCCTGTGTCGTCATCGAGCCCAGCGAGATGATGCCGATGCCGTATTTGCCGGCGAGCGTCATGCCGGAGGGCGAGATCTGCGACGCCACCACGAACGGCATCTCCTCCTGCAACGGCAGGATCTGGAGCGCGGCGTCGTTCATGGTGAACCAATCGCTCTTGGCGGTGACGCGCTCGCCGTTGAACAGGCGGCGGATCACGCCGATCGCCTCGTCCTGGCGGTCGCGCTGGGTCATCGGGTCGATGCCGAGCGTGTGCGCGTCGGAGGCGAGCGCGCCGGGGCCGGAGCCGAAGATGGCGCGGCCGCCGGTCATGTAGTCGAGCTGCACCATGCGCTGGGCGACGTTGAAGGGATGATGGTAGGGCAGCGACACCACGCCAGTGCCGAGCTTGATCCGCTTGGTGCGCTCGCCGGCCGCGGCCAGGAACATCTCGGGCGAGGCGATCGTCTCCCAGCCGGAGGAGTGATGCTCGCCACACCAGAATTCGTCATAGCCGAGGCTGTCCAGCTGCTCGACCAGATCGAGATCGCGCCGGAACTGAAGCATCGGATGCTCCCCGATCGGGTGATGCGGGGCAAGGAAAGCTCCGAATTTCAGGCGCGCCATGGCGTTCTCTCCGGCTTTGATTTTTTGTTTGTTGAGGCCGCGAGGCTACGTGCTGCGACGAGCGAACGCAATCGCACGATGTCCCGCGCCGCGGAATGCAGGCATGCGCGAAGACGAGGCGCGCGCTCAAGCCGCCCAAAACGCCATATGCGATGACCCGCAAGCGGGGCGAGGTGAAGAGCGCGCGATGCTTACCTCCGAGGTAATCGCGACGCCGCGATCAATCTGAAACATTCGGGCAGCGAAGCTCGAAAGAAGTCCCCGTCCCGATGCATCAAACCGTCACACACCAAATCGATTCGTCCCGGCGCTGGTGGGTGCTGGCGATCGTCGTGGCTGCCCAGTTCATGTTCGGCGTCGATGCTTTCGTGGTCAATGTCGCCATTCCCACCATCGCGGTCGATCTGCATGCGACGCCGACGCAGATCGAGTCCGTCATCGCGATCTACCTGATCGCCTATGCCACGCTGGTCGTCACGGGCGGCCGGCTCGGCGACATTCACGGCACCAAGAACGTCTTCCTGGCCGGCGTGCTCGGCTTCAGCCTGACCTCGCTGTGGTGCGGGCTGGCGCAATCGGGCGTGGAGCTGATCGTAGCGCGGCTGGCGCAGGGCGCGACCGCGGCGCTGATGGTGCCGCAGGTGCTGGCGACGCTGCATCTGCTGTTCACCGATGATTCGCGCAGCCGCGCCTTCGCCATCTACGGCATCGTGCTGGGGCTTGCGGGCGCGGCGGGCTTCCTGCTCGGCGGCCTGCTGGTCACGATCGATCTCGCCGGCATCGGCTGGCGCGCGGTGTTCGTCGTCAACGTGCCCTGCGGCCTCGTCATCGCGGCCGTCGCATGGCGCATCATGCCGTCGGTGCCGCGCCGGGCCGGTACACGGCTCGACATCAAGGGAAGCATCGTGCTGTTCGCCGGGCTGCTGTGCCTGATCGGACCGCTGCTGTTCGGTCATGATGTGGGCTGGGCGCCGTGGCTGTGGGCGGTGATGGCGATCGGCGGTGCAATTCTCGCGGGCTTTTTGCGGCTCGAACATTCCGTCGCGCGCGCCGGCGGCATGCCGCTGATCGATCTCACCTTGCTGGCGGACGCGGCCTTTCTGCGCGGGCTCGGGGCAGCCTTGTTTTTCTTCGCCGCCAATCTGTCCTTCTATTTGGTGATGACGTTGTTCATGCAAAGTGGTCTGAAGATCGCGCCACTCGCAGCCGGCATCGCCTTCATTCCGCTTGCGCTCGCCTTCGTGGTGGCGTCACGCCACAGCGGCGCGCGGGCGCGACATCGCGGCACCCTGGTGTTGATCGAGGGCTGCGCATTGCAGATCGCGGGCCTCGCTGCGCTGGCGCTTGTTGCAGGCTTTGTTGATGCGCCGACGCCGATTGAGCTCGCGCTGACCATGCTCATCTTCGGCTACGGTCAAGGGCTGGTGATGGCGCCACTGTCCGGCGCGGTGCTCTCGACCGTGAAGCCGGCCGCTGCAGGTTCTGCCTCCGGCATCTACGGCACCACCGCGCAGATTGGAAATGCGGCCGGAGTGGCCGCAATCGGCGCGGTATTCTTCGTCATCGAATCGTTGCAATCGGCGCGCGCAGGATTCGTCGTCTCGCTCGCGCTGTTTGCGGCGTTAATCACGATCTGCGCCGCATTTCTGGCGTGGATGCGCCTTGCCTCTGCACGAAGTTAAGGCATTGCGGTTCATACTTGCGGATTCTTGCGGGTTTTCCCGCGATTTCGTAGCGATCGACAGCACACGGTCTTTTTATTTTGCGCCGCAGCAACTATTTGATTTGGGTGACGTTGAACGTCGCCTGCCAGGAGTTGCCGTGTCGCTCGCCAGAAATGTTGATCTCTTGAGACGCCTGTCAAAGGCGGATGGTTTGCGCTTTGCCGAGCTCGGCCGGAGCGCCGGCTCATCCAGCCCCTTGGAAGAAGTGACGAGCTTCGGCAGCAACCCCGGCAATCTGCGCATGTTCAAATTCGTGCCGGCGCAATTGCAAAAGCCGCGCGCGCTCGTCGTCGTGCTGCACGGCTGCGGCCAGACGGCGGCGACCTACGACCTCGGTGCGGGATGGTCGACGCTGGCCAGGCACTATGGCTTTGCGCTGCTGATGCCCGAGCAGCAGCGCGCCAACAACAGCAACACCTGCTTCAACTGGTTCAATCCGGAAGACACCGCGCGGGACAGCGGCGAGGCGTGTTCGATCCGCGAGATGATCGCGCACATGGCCGAGGCGCATCGCGTCGATCCGCGGCGCATCTTCGTCACCGGCCTCTCCGCCGGCGGCGGCATGACGTCGGTGATGCTTGCGACCTATCCGGAAGTCTTCGCAGCCGGCGCCATCATCGCCGGGCTTCCCTACGGCATCGCGTCGAACCTGCGCGAAGCGCTGGACGGCATGTTCCATTCGCCGACACGGCCGGCACGCGAGCTCGGCGATCTCGTGCGTAACGCTTCGGACCATCGCGGTCCGTGGCCGAAGGTGTCGGTGTGGCACGGCAGCGCCGACCGCACCGTCAATCCCGGCAATGCTGACGAGATCGTCAAGCAGTGGCTCGATCTGCACGATCTGCCGGAGATGCCGATGGCCGAGACCGATGTCGACGGCTATCCGCGCCAGGCCTGGTGGAACAAGGACGGCGAAACGCTGGTCGAGTTCTACAACATCGCCGACATGGCCCATGGCACGCCGCTTGGCGTTGCCGACAACGACCAGCGCTATGGAACGGAAGGCGCGTTCCTGATCGAGGCGGGCATCTCCTCCTCCTACCACATCGCGAAATTCTTCGGCCTGACCGGCTGGATTCCGGACGCGAAGACATCGGCGCCAAGGCCTGCCGTGGCAGCGAAGCCCGTACTTTCGCCCGCACCGCATCTCGCCCGCTCGATCCGCGCCGCGGTCGCCGAAGTGGCGACCGCGCCGAAGCGCGACAAGGCGCGCGGCCTCGACCTCGGCCAGATCATCACGCGAGCGCTCACGGCCGCGGGATTGATGAAGTAGCTCCACCCCAGCTCGTCGTCCCGGACAAGCGCGCCTCAAGCGCGCGCCGATCCGGGACCCATAGCCACAGGATGCAGTTAGGTGCGCAGGCGCAACTCCGAGTCCTCGTAATCACAGCTTCCTGTGATTATGGGTCCCGGATCGGCGCGCCGCTCCGCGCGCTTGTCCGGGACGACGGCGGAGTTTGTAGCGCAATCGCGTCACACGTGAAAGCTACGCCGTCTGATCGATCCATTCGATCGGCGTCGCCGTCACCTCGCCGCCGGTAGCGACCTTCCGCGTCATCTCCTGATAATGCCTGAAGAAGTCGCGCGATTGCAGCGTTTTTTGCGCGGCCTCGTCGCTGACGCTGGCGAGGTGGAAATAGTGGCTGTCGTCCCGGTTCTTCATGACGCGGTAGCCGATCCGTCCTTTCAGCTCCGGATCGGCGTCGATCGCCTTGATGAAGCGGCTGATCTCCTGGTGCCAGGCTTCGGTCGTTCCGTTCTTGAATTCGTACTTGATCATGAAGTGCTTCATGTGACGCTCCCTGTTGGTCCGTGCGTGATCATCTGCGCGCTTGGAGCGATCCTGCAAGTATGGACAAAATTGATAGTATGGACTTTTTCGGCGTTGCTCCTATCCTCGGCTCGAGCCCGGCTGGCGCATGGAGGGGACGACATGGCGAAGGCGATTGCGGCGCGCACCTGTCCGGTCGCGGCCTTTCAGAAAATGATCAGCGGCAAGTACAAGCTGCGTATCGTCTGGGACCTCAAGGACGGCCCGCGCCGCTATGGCGAGATCAGGAGCGGCCTGTTGCGCGGCACGATCGGCAGCGCCGAGATCGCCCCGCGCGTGCTCAGCCGGGAATTGAAGGCGCTGACGCAAAGCGGCCTGATCGATCGCAAGGATTTCGGCGAGGTGCCGCCCAAGGTCGAGTATCGCCTGACACGCAAGGGCAAGAGCTTCGTGCCGGTCGTCGCCGCCATCCGCGACTGGGGCGAGCGTAATTTGAGCGAACCCGTGCCGCTCGCAGACGCCGCGGAGTAGAGCACGATCCGGAAAAGTGTGAAGCGGTTCTCCCTCGCGACAAACGCGGAACGCGTTTGCTCGGAGATCATGCTCAAACAAAAAGCTAAAGCGCGATGATACTTGTCGCGCTTTAGCGATTACATCTCGCCGGCGATGAACGGGTTGGTCATCCGCTCCTGGCCGATGCTCGAGCCGGCGCCATGACCGCAGATGAAGCCGACATCGTCGCCGAGCGGCAGCAGCTTGGTCTTGATCGAATCGATCAGCGTCGCGTGACTGCCGCCGGGCAGGTCGGTGCGCCCGACCGAGCCTGCGAACAGGACGTCGCCGACGTGGGCGAAGCGCAACTGCTTGTTGAAGAACGCCACGCTGCCCGGTGAGTGGCCGGGGCAGTGCAGGATGTCGAACTGCAAGCCGCCGATCGACACGGTGTCGCCCTCCTCCAGCCAGCGGTCTGGCGCAAAATTGCGCACCCCGGTCATGCCGAAGCGCGCGCCGCTCTCGACGACATTGTCGAGTAGGAACTTGTCGGCGGCATGCGGGCCTTCGATCGGCACCTTCAGCGCATCGCGCAAGTCCGCTGCGCCGCCGACATGGTCGATATGACCGTGGGTCAGCCAGATCTTCTCCACGGTGACGCCGGTCTGCTTGATCGCCTCCAGAATCTTCGGCACGTCCCCGCCGGGATCGATCACCACGGCTTTCTTGCCGGGCTCGTCCCAGATGATGGTGCAATTCTGCTCGAACAGCGTCACGGGAACGATGATCGCGCCGGCCTTGGCCGCTTGGGATTCATGCGTGTCGTTTTGCTCGGTCATGGCCTCACAATGCCGATTTTTGCCATGCCGCCAAGCAAAAGATTCGTGCGGGGAGCGGGAACAGCGGCAGCAATCGTCACACGGCCGTCCCAATTGGCTTGCTGATTTGAACCGGCGCGTTGCTTTCGCGTTCTCTCGCGCAAAGGCAGAACTTCGGGTGGTATTTCCGGCATGCCTCAGAGCGGCGACAATTGGTGGCACGACGGCATCTTCTATCAGATCTATCCGCGCTCCTTTCAGGACTCGAATGGTGACGGGGTCGGCGATCTCGCCGGCATCCTGCGGCGGCTGCCTTATGTGCAATCCCTCGGCGTCGATGCAATCTGGCTGTCGCCGATCTTTCCCTCGCCGATGGCCGATTTCGGCTACGACATCTCCGACTATGTCGGCATCGAGCCCCTGTTCGGCACGATGGAGGATTTCGATGCGCTTCTTGGCGCCGCGCATGACAACGGTTTGAAGCTGATCCTCGATCTTGTGCCCAACCACACCTCCGACCAGCATCCCTGGTTTATCGAGAGCCGGTCCTCGCGCGACAATCCCAAACGCGATTGGTACATCTGGCGCGATCCAAAGCCGGACGGCAGTGCGCCGAACAATTGGCTGTCGGAGTTCGGCGGTAGCGCGTGGCAATTCGACGAGACGACCGGCCAATATTACTACCACGCCTTCCTCGCCCAGCAGCCCGATCTCAACTGGCGCAATCCGGATGTCCGCGCGGCGATCTACGACGCGATGCGGTTCTGGCTGGAAAGAGGCGTCGATGGCTTTCGCGTCGACGTGATCTGGCACCTGATCAAGGACGCCGAATTCCGCGACAATCCGCCAAACCCGCATTACGTCGAGGGGCGGCCGCCGAACGAAAAGATCCTGACGCAATATTCCACCGACCAGCCCGAGGTGCATGATTTGATCGCGCAGATGCGCCGCGTCACCGAGGCCTTTGGTGCGCGCGTGCTGATCGGCGAAATCTATCTGCCGCTGCACCGTCTCATGGCCTATTACGGCAACGATCTCACCGGCGCGCAGATGCCATTCAATTTCGCGCTGCTCTCGACCTTCTGGAGCGCGCGGTCGATCGAGAAGATCATCGAGGATTACGAGAAGGCGCTGCCGAAAGGCGCCTGGCCGAACTGGGTGCTGGGTAATCACGATCGTCCGCGCGTTGCAAGCCGGATCGGGCCTGAGCAGGCCCGTGTCGCCGCCATGCTGCTGCTGACGCTGCGCGGCACGCCGACACTCTATTACGGCGACGAGATCGGCATGCATCAGCTCGCGATCGCGCCCGAGGACGTGCGCGATCCCTTCGAGAAGAACGTGCCCGGCATCGGCGTCGGCCGTGACGGCTGCCGCACGCCGATGCAGTGGGATTCGTCGAACTTCGGCGGCTTCTCGGAGGTCAAGCCGTGGCTGCCGCTGCCGGAGGATCACATCCACGAAAACGTCGTCAATCTCGAAGCCGACCCGCGCTCGATCCTCGCGCTGTACAGGCGGCTGATCGCGTTACGCAAGACATGTCCGCCGCTGGTGTCGGGCGACTATCACCCGATCGCGGCGCAAGGCGATCTCCTGGTCTATCGCCGCGAGACAGAGGGCGGGGCGGTGATCGTCGTGCTCAATCTCGGGTCCGATCCGATCGCAGTGACCACCAGCGCGGTTCGCTTTGGCAGCGAGATATTGCTCTCGACGTTTTTGGATCGGGAGGGAGAGAAGCTCGAAGGCGTGCTGGATCTGCGCGGCAATGAGGGTGTGGTGGTGGCGCCGCCACCACAACACCCCTAACCGTCGTCCTGGACAAGCGAAGCGCAGATCCAGGACCCATTACCACAGGGAGTAGTTTGGCGAGGATTGGTGGCTATCAGCTCGCGCTACAACGCCCCTCTGGGGCAATGGGTCCTGGCTTTCGCCAGGACGACATTTGAGAATAGGCAACAACGACTCTCTGGGTGTCCGCACCCAACGGAATCGGCTACACTCCCTCTATGGATAGCACCGTCCGCAACATCGCCCTCGTGCCGCCGCCCGACCGCCGTCAATCGGAGACGGCGCTGGCAATCGCGCGCGGCACGGCGCGGTTGCTGCGCTCGCTCGGGTTCACCTGCATCAGCGAATTGCCGCTGCCGTCGGGCCGGCGTGCGGATCTGGTGGCGCTGAACGAGCGCGGCGAGATCTGGATCGTCGAGATCAAATCGTCGGTGGAGGATCTGCGTGCCGATCAGAAATGGCCGGAATACCGCGCCCATTGCGACCGGCTGTTCTTCGCCTTCACGCAGGGTCTGCCTTGCGAGATCTTTCCGGAAGGCACCGGCCTGATTATCGCGGATGCCTATGGCGCGCACCTGCATTGCGAGGCGCCCGAACACAAGATCGCTGCGGCCACGCGCAAGCAGATGACGGTGCGGTTCGCGATGGCGGCAGGCTTGCGGATCAACCGGCTGGTCGATCCGCAGGGGCACGCGGAGTTTTGGGAGTAGCGGCACCGCGTCGTCTATCCCCGTCATCCTGAGGTGCGAGCCGCGCCGCGCAACGCGCGGGGTGGGGAGCCTCGAGGGATGCACGGCCTCGATGCAGCCGGGCCGTCGCCCTTCGAGGCCCGCCTTGCTTTGCAAGGCGAGCACCTCAGGATGACGGTGTTAGATCTGAGCGCAGAACTACCTCGGCGCGCGCTTGGCCAAAATGCGCTGCAACGTGCGCCGGTGCATGTTCAGCCTCCGCGCCGTCTCCGAGACGTTGCGGTTGCACATCTCGTAGATGCGCTGGATATGTTCCCAGCGCACGCGGTCGGCCGACATCGGATTCGCCGGCAGCTCGGATTTGTCCGTGCCGGTCGAGAGCAGCGCGGCGACGACGTCGTCGGCGTCCGCGGGCTTCGAGAGATAATCGATCGCGCCCATCTTCACCGCAGTCACGGCGGTGGCGATGTTGCCATAGCCGGTCAGCACGATGGCGCGGGCATCGGGGCGCTTCTTCTTCAGCGCCGAGACGACGTCGAGGCCGTTGCCGTCACCGAGCCGCAGATCGACCACGGCGAATGCGGGCGCCGCCTTGCCGATCTGTGCAAGACCATCCGAGACCGTGTCGCACGATGTCACGGCGAAGCCGCGTGTCTCCATCGCGCGCGATAGCCGCTCCAGAAACGGCTTGTCGTCCTCGACGATGAGAAGCGAGCGGTCGGTCTGTTCGTTCAGTTCGGCGATGGCGTTCAAGGTTTTGTCCTCTCTCCAGCGCGTCCACATATGGCGTCGCAATCAGGCGGTGCCAAGGCCGCCAATAGTCGATCGGCCCTGTTGTGCGACGCAAGGTCGCGCCCTATCCTATTGTTTCTTCAAGCGTCTCGATAGCCTCAAAACGCTGCCGCGGCCACGCAATCCGGACCACCGCACCATGGTCCGGGAAAGTCCGATTGGTAAACGCGACCTTGGCACCGGTTCGTTCCAGCAAAGTGCGTGCGATGAAGACGCCGAGTCCGAGGCCGCCGCCTTCGTCCTGGCTGCGCCGCCGCGACAGATAGGGCTCGCCGATCCGGTTGAGGAGGTCGGGCGGAATGCCCGGGCCATCGTCGGAGATCACGATCTCGGTGGTGTCGTTGTTCCACCAGGCGTTCACCTCGACGGTGGAGTTGGCGAAATCGACGGCGTTCTCGATGATGTTGCCGACGCCGTAGAGGATCGCCGGGTTGCGCGAGCCGACCGGTTCGGCCGCGGCGGCAATTGCGATCCGCACCTTGATGTCGATGCCGAAATCGCGGTGCGGCGCCACCACCTCCTCGATCAGCTCGGACAGCTTCATGCGGTCGAACGGCGCGCCGCTGGGGGAGAGCTGCGTGATCTTGCTCAGGATGTCGCGGCAGCGCTGCGTCTGCTCTCGCAAGGTTTTCAGGTCGGCAGCAAAGCTCGGCTCTTTCACCGTCTTTTCCAGCTCGCGCGAGATCAGGAAGATAGTCGCGAGCGGCGTGCCGAGCTCGTGCGCGGCGGCCGCAGCGAGCCCGTCGAGCTGGGTCAGATGCTGTTCGCGCGTCAGCACCAGCTCCGTGGCAGCCAGCGCGTCCGCAAGCTTGCGCGCCTCCTGAGTCACCTGGAAGGAGTAGAGGCTGGTGACGCCGATCGCGAGCACGATCGAGAGCCAGACGCCGACGAGATAGATCGGCGGCAGCACCAGCGGATCGTCCGAATCCCAGGGCAGCGGCAGATGAAAGAAGAACAGCATCGAGGCACAGGCCACGGCGAGCAGACCAAGGCCGAAGGTGAGCCGGGCGGGCAGTGCGGTCGCCGAGATCAGCACGGGCGCGAGGAACAGGAACGAGAATGGGTTCTGCAATCCGCCGGTGAAGAACAGCAATCCCGCCAGTTCCACGATGTTCAGCGCAAGCAGTCCGGCCGCCTGGATCGGCTCGAGCCGCTGCATCGGGTTGGCTGCGGTTTGCAGCGCCAGATTGACCGCCGCCGACAGCGCGATGATGCTGACGCAGGGCACGATCTCGACGTTGAACTCCAGCCCCTGCGCCACGATGAAGATCGCAGCGAGCTGGCCCAGCACCGCGAGCCAGCGCAGCCGCAGGATCGTGTCGAGGCGGATGTGTCGCTGCGGATTGCGGAAGTCGGTATCGGCGGTCTCGGTCATCTCTTCCAATCCAGCGATGCATGCGGCCGATCAGAAACATGCCCGGCCAACCGTTCCATCGCCCTACAAGTCTCTTACATCAAGCCTTACAACACGCCTTTGCAACAAGCCTTTACAACCAGCCTTGGCGTCAAGTCTTTGCATCTGTTCTTCACGTCAAGCCTTGCGCTTGATCCCGCAATGGCGGAAGAACGGCCCCAGCATGACCGGGAACGACAATGCTTCAAGTCGGTCGACTGTCGCGGATGGGATTTCGTCCGCGGCAATCGAGGTCGACCGTCTGGTCAAGGTCTACAAGCAGACCCGCGCGGTGGACGACATCTCATTCTCGCTTCCGCGCGGTAGCATCACCGGCCTGCTGGGTGGCAACGGCGCAGGCAAGACCACCACGATCGCGATGATCATGGGCCTGGTGCTGCCGACCTCCGGCCGCGTACGGGTGCTCGGGCACCGGATGCCGGAGCAGAGCTCCGCGGTGCTGGGGCGGATGAATTTCGAGAGTCCTTACGTGGACATGCCAATGCGGCTCACGGTGCGGCAGAATCTCACCGTCTTCGGCAAGCTTTATGCGGTGAAGCATCTGCCCGACCGTATCGCAAAGCTGGCCGGCGATCTCGATCTTACCGAGTTCATCGACCGCGCCAACGGCAAGCTCTCCGCCGGACAGAAGACCCGCGTCGCGCTCGCCAAGGCGCTGATCAACCAGCCGGAGCTGCTGCTGCTGGACGAGCCAACCGCCTCGCTCGATCCTGATACGGCCGATTGGGTGCGGGCGCACCTGGAACGCTATCGCCGCGACAACAATGCCACCATCCTGCTTGCCTCGCACAATATGCTCGAGGTCGAGCGGCTCTGCGATCGCGTCATCATCATGAAGCGCGGCCGCATCGAGGATGACGATACCCCCGAGGCGATCATGGCGCGCTACAATCGCTCGACGTTGGAGGAAGTGTTCCTGGATGTCGCGCGCGGCCGGGGGAATGGCGTTCGGGAGGCCGCGCGATGAGCGAGCCCCTATGGTTCAGCCGTAGCCCGGATGGAGCGAAGCGCAATCCGGGGCATTCGCCGCTTGTGGCACGATTCCCGGATTGCGCCATCGGGCGGCGCTTTGCGCCGACCCGTTGGCTCCATCCCGGCTACTCGGTGCGGCAATGAGTGAATTGTCCCTCCATCGCGGCATTTCCATGCGCCGCATCGGCGCGATGATCCTGCGCTACTGGTATCTGCTGATGTCGTCTTGGCCGCGGCTGCTCGAGCTGCTGTACTGGCCGGCGCTGCAGGTCATCACCTGGGGCTTCCTGCAGCTCTACATCGCCCAGAACGCCAATTTCTTCGCGCGTGCCGGCGGCACGCTGATCGGCGCCGTCATTCTCTGGGATATCCTGTTCCGCGGACAGCTCGGCTTCTCCATCTCGTTCCTGGAGGAGATGTGGGCGCGCAACATCGGCAATCTCATGATGAGCCCGTTGAGGCCGATCGAGTTTTTGCTGTCGCTGATGATCATGAGCCTGATCCGGCTCGCGATCGGCGTCATTCCGATGACGCTGCTGGCGCTGTTCCTGTTTCACTTCAACGTCTACGGCCTCGGCCTGCCGCTGATCGCGTTCTTCTGCAACCTGATCTTCACCAGCTGGTCGGTCGGCATTTTCGTCTCGGGGCTGGTGCTGCGGAACGGCCTGGGAGCCGAGAGTATCGTCTGGACCTTGATGTTCGCGATCCTGCCGCTTGCCTGCGTATACTATCCCGCCAGCGTGCTGCCGGTCTGGCTGCAATATGTCGCCTGGGCGCTGCCGCCGACCTATGTGTTCGAGGGAATGCGCGCACTCCTGATCGAGAACACCTTCCGCACCGACCTGATGCTGGATGCGCTGGCGATCAATGCGGCGCTGCTGGCTGCATCTTTTGGGGCATTCCTCGCCCTTTTGCGCAGCGCCAAGAAAAGCGGCTCGCTGCTGTCGGGCGGCGAATAGCTTCACTTTCCCGTGGATTCAGGCTGGTTTAGCCGTGTGCGGCACGTAGATCTATGGAACCATGCATTGACGCAATATTACGCATTCGGCAGTATGCTGCGATGCGAAGAGGGATATGATCATGCCTATTGGTGAGTTCGGCGGCGCGCCGCCCCTGGCGGCAGAAGGCAGTCCGGTCCTGACGACGCCGATGTACTGGATGTACGAGATGGCGCAGGCCTCTCTCAATCCGGCGCGCGCCGTCACCGATGCGACCAAGCTCCTGTTTCAGAATCCCCTGAATCCCTGGGCGCGGACCGAGGTCGGCAAATCGGTCGCCGCGGCCTGCGAATTGTTCGAGCGCACCACGCGCCGCTACGGCAAGCCGGAATGGGGCCTCAACGATACCGAAGTCAACGGCATCCGCGTTCCCGTCGAGATCCGTTCGGTCTGGGAAAAACCGTTCTGCCGGCTGCTCTACTTCGATCGCAAGTTCGCCCGTCCCCTGCGCAGCCCGCAGCCGCGCGTGCTGATCGTCGCGCCGATGTCGGGCCATTATGCGACGCTGCTCCGCGGCACGGTAGAAGCCTTCCTGCCGGCGCATGACGTCTATATCACCGACTGGGCCGACGCCCGCATGGTGCCGCTCAGCGATGGCCGCTTCGATCTCGACGATTACATCGACTACATCATCGAGATGCTGCACGTCCTCGGCGGCAACACCCATGTGATGGCGGTGTGCCAGCCCTCCGTTCCCGTCGTCGCCGCGGTTTCGATCACGGAAGCGCGGCGTGATCCCTTCGTGCCGATCTCGATGACGCTGATCGGAGGCCCGATCGACACCCGCCGCAATCCGACCGGCGTGAACGACCTCGCCCAGGAGCGCGGCATCGACTGGTTCCGCAACCACGTCATTACCAAGGTGCCGTTCCCGCATCCCGGCATGATGCGCGACGTCTATCCGGGATTCCTGCAGCTGAACGGCTTCATCAGCATGAATCTCGACCGGCATATGGATGCTCACAAGCAGCTCTTCGCCAATCTGGTGAAGGGCGACGGCGACCTTGTCGACAAGCACCGCGACTTCTACGACGAATACCTTGCGGTGATGGACCTCTCCGCCGAATATTATCTGCAAACGGTCGACACCGTGTTCGTGAAGCACTCGCTGCCGAAGGGCGAGATGACGCATCGTGGAACACGCGTCGATCCCTCCAAGGTTACGCGCGTCGCGTTGATGACGGTCGAAGGCGAGAACGACGACATCTCCGGTCTCGGCCAGACCGAAGCAACGCACGAATTGTGCAGTTCGATTCCCGATCACCGCCGCGTTCATTATGTCCAGAAGGGCGTCGGACATTACGGTGTGTTCAATGGATCGCGCTTCAAGTCGGAAATCGTGCCGCGGATCCACGATTTCATGGTCTCAGCAGCGAATCCGAACTCATTGCAGGCTCTCGCAGCCGAATAGCAGCGTTTTTCGGCTTTCCCGCCAAAAATTCGAGGCCTACCGGAGGGCCGGTTCCTTCCAGATTCGCGGTATTTAGGTAGTCTTCAAGGAGTGAGTCTTAACTCACCTTTTGGGGAGGCTACATGGCGTCCAGCGGGGGCGAAAAATTGGGGTTCCAACCCCAGTCTGTAGGGTCTCCCGGACGCCTGACCCCTGTATATTGGGCAAATGATTTGTTTTTGCGCCGAGCGCTTTCCCTGGCGGCGGTTATGGCAGAATCCGGGCGCACTCCTGCCCCCCGGACTGACAGACATGGCCACTCGCGCGCTCCTCTATCGGCGGCCCCACGAACCTAAGACCCTCGTCATCACTCATGGATCGCAATTTTTCGCGATTCGGCTGCGCCGGCACCGCCGCGCGCGCCGTTACACGCTGAGAATTCATCCGAGCGACCGCGAGGCCATCCTCACCATGCCGCCGCGCGGCACGCTCGCCGAGGCGAAAGACTTCGCGCAGCGTCACGGCGCCTGGATCGCGGCGCGTCTCGGCCGATTGCCGAAGGCGGCACCGTTCCAGCCCGGAACATTGATACCGCTTCGCGGCGTGCCCCATCGCATCGTTCATCGCGCCGGCGCGCGCGGCACGGTGTGGACCGAGGTGCGCGATTCCGGTGAACGCATTCTCTGCGTCGCCGGCGGCGTCGACCATGCCGACCGCCGCGTCCATGACTTCCTCAAGCGCGAGGCGCGCCGCGATCTTCAGCGCTCGGCTGAGGCCTATGCGATCGAGCTCGGCGTCAAGGTCAAGCGGCTCTCGATCCGCGATCAATCCAGCCGCTGGGGCTCCTGCACCTCGGCCGGCTCGCTGTCGTTCTCCTGGCGCCTGATCCTCGCACCGCCCTTCGTGCTCGACTATCTCGCCGCGCACGAGGTCGCGCATCTGGTCGAGATGAACCACTCGGCGCGGTTCTGGCGCGTGTGCGGAAAAGCCTGCCCGTCGATGGAGCGCGCCAAGAAGTGGCTCGACACCTACGGCAACGATCTGCACCGGTATGGGGCCGAGGATTAGGGCTGGCCCTCGCTCCATTCGACGCTGTCATCGCCCGCCTTGTGCGCACTTGCGCACTGGAGCGGGCGATCCAGTATTCCAGAGGCCGTCGTAATGGATCGAGAGGCCGCGGCGTACTGGATTCCCCGCCTGCGCGGGGAATGACAGTTTGAGATGAGGCGACATTCTACGCATGTCGCCCAACTCATCCCACACGCCGCGGTGATTGCGCGCCACGCTTGATTTGCACCGTCGCTTCAAAGCCTTCGCACGATCCACCGCGCGTCGCGCCGGACATCCCCGGCTACTGTGCATGGGGTTGTTTTTCAGTTTTTGTTTTGAGGCTGCAGAGATCTCGGGCCGACGCTACCGATTTCCGCCGAACAGCCGGTCCATCAGCCAGCCATCGAGTCCGGCCGCTGGTTCCGGCCGCACATTGGCGCGTGTGGGCGGCGGGCGGTAGCCGCCATTGGTGGCCGACGCTGGAGCAGACGCTGTCGGCGGCGACACTTGCGATGCCGCCTGCGCCAAATTCGACAGGCCCCAACCACCCGGTGAACTCGGCAGGTTCGCGACCGGCACGCTTTCGTGCGCGGTGCGCATGAAGCGGGACCAGACTTCCACCGGCAGGCCGCCGCCGGTCGCCTTCTTGGTCGGCGAGTTGTCGTCATTGCCGAGCCAGACGCCGGTGACGAGGTTGGCGGTGTAGCCGATGAACCAGGCGTCGCGGTAATCCTGGCTGGTGCCGGTCTTGCCGGCCGCCGGCCAGCCCGGGATCTCCGCCTTCTTCGCGGTGCCGGAGATCAGCGTCTCCCGCATCATCGTGTTCATCATCCCGACCATCCGCGGGTCGATCACCTGGCTGCGCTCGTCGGCCTGGCGCATGTAGAGCAGCTTGCCGTCGAGCGTCTTGATCCGCCGCACCACATGCGGCGCCACCGCGAAGCCGCCATTGGCGAAGGGGGCATAGGCGCCGACCAGCTCGACCACCGAGACCTCGGAGGTGCCGAGCGCGATCGAGGCGTTGGGCTCGAGTTTTGAGGAGATGCCGAGCCGGTGCGCGGTGCGCACCACGTTCTTCGGCCCGACCTCGAGGCCGAGGCGGATCGCGACCGTGTTGAGCGACATTGCCAGCGCCTGCGTCAGCGTCACCGCGCCGAAATATTCATGGGTGTAGTTCTCGGGTTTCCAGCCCTTGACCTCGATCGGCGCGTCCTGGCGGACGGTGTCGGGCGTCAGCCCGGCTTCGAGCGCGGTCAGATAGACGAACGGCTTGAACGAGGAGCCCGGCTGGCGCTTTGCGGTGACCGCACGGTTATACTGGCTGTCGGCGTAGTTCCGCCCCCCGACCATGGCGCGCACCGCGCCGTCGGGCGTCATCGCCACCAGCGCGCCCTGGCTGACATTGAACTTCACGCTCTTGGCCGCGAGCTCGTCGATGATGGCGGCCTCCGCCACGCTCTGGAGCTTCGGATCGATCGTGGTCTCGACCGTGATGCTCTGGTCGATCTGCCCGACGAGATCGTCCAGCACCTCGCCGATCCAGTCGGCAACGTAATTGACGGTGCCGGCGCCGACCGGCTTCACATTGTAGGAGGGATGGCCGATCGAGGCCTTGGCCTGCGCTTCGGTGATGAATTTGGCATCCGCCATCGCCGTGAGCACGATTTGCGCGCGCGCTTCCGCGCCTTCCGGATTGCGGTTCGGTGCCAGCCGCGAGGGCGATTTGACGAGGCCGGCCAGCATCGCAGCTTCAGCGACGGTGACGTTCTTCGCCGACTTGCCGAAATAGCGCTGCGCGGCGGCCTCGACGCCGTAGGCGCCGGAGCCGAAGTAGACCCGGTTGAGATAGAGTTCGAGAATCTCGTTCTTGGAATGCTTGCGCTCCAGCCAGATCGCGAGCTCCGCCTCCTGCAGCTTGCGCGCCATGGTGCGTTCCTGGGTCAGGAACAAATTCTTGGCGAGCTGCTGCGTCAACGTCGAGCCGCCCTGCGACACGCCGCGATGGAGCACATTGGTGACGGCGGCGCGCAGGATCCCGACCGGGTCAATGCCGAAATGCGAATAGAAGCGGCGGTCCTCGATGGCGATGAACGCCTTCGGTAGATAGGGCGGCAGGTCCTTCAGCGACACATTGGCGCCGGCCATCTCGCCGCGCTGCGCCAGCATGCTGCCGTCGATGCCGACGATCTGGATCGTCGGCGGGCGTTTTGGGATTTCCAGCGATTGGATCGGCGGCAGATGCGCGCCCACCCAGACCACGATCCCGACTCCGGCGATCGCGCCCCATAGGCCGAGCACCGCGCCCCAATAGACGAGACGGCCGAGACTAAACCCGCCGCGGGACTTCGACCGGCGCTTGGCGCCGCTGCGGCCGGCCTGCGCCTTGCGCTCGCGCGGCGGCTCGTCGGGAGAATTCTCGCTCTTGCGCTTGGCGGATGATTTGGCGGATTTTTTCGGCTTGTCCTCGGCGTTGGGGATGCGGTCTGCCACCGTCAGGCGCAGATCGGCGAGCGCCGCGGGCAGGCCGAATAGCGGCTCTTTCCGCCCGCCACCCTTTTTCTTTCCCCACGCCATACGCAAAACGCCCGGTCAGCCCACCCCGCCGCACGCTAGCGGTCGCTGTTTAAGGCCCGGTTACCCAGAGCTTAACGCGCGATTAGGAGGTGCGGCATTGGCCCGCCGCAGTTCCGCTCGCCAGGCGGCGGCGCTAGGATCGGCGCACAAAAAGAGGAAAAACGCATGGGCCATATCGATCCGACCAGGGAGATCTTTGCGCAATTCCGGGACAACGACCGCCCCGGTCCGATACACATGCTCAACCTGGTGCGGCTGCGCAAAGAGGCAGCCTATCCGGACGGCCGCAAGGCGAGCGGTGCGGAAGCCTATGCGGCCTATGGCCGCGAGAGCGGCCCGGTGTTCGCGCGGCTTGGCGGCCGCATCGTCTGGCAAGGCAAATTCGAGCTGATGCTGATCGGTCCGCAGGAGGAGCGCTGGGACCATTGCTTCATTGCCGAATACCCAAGCGTCAAAGCCTTCGTCGAGATGATCCGCGATCCCGTCTACCGCGCAGCGGTGAAGCACCGGCAGGCGGCGGTAGAGGACTCCCGCCTGATCCGGCACGCGGTGCTGCCGGTGGGCAAGAATTTTGGCGAGATACCCGGGTAGACGCCGCTCAAAGTGGCGATCCCTCTCCGTCATCCTTGTATGGGGAGTGAGTTGTCAAGAGGGCGTCGTTTGATGGCGGCGGTCTTGGGCGCCGCGGCGAGGAGCGGTCAAGGCTGGCCGTAGGCCACCGCCGGAGACGGCGCGGCAGCGGCCTTGAGCGCGACGAGCTCGGCGCCACAATGGCGTCCCTGCAACGCACGCGATGACGATAACAGGTGTGACGTGATGCGAGGCCTGGGCCGTGAATGACAATGCGGCAGGACCGCATCACCTTGTATCCGGTCGGGCGCGCAGCCCGGTACCCTGATCTTTCATGCACGGGTGGAGGCAAAGCCCAGCAAGGACGGGACCCCTCTGAGAGAGCG